>JAPOYW010000216.1 GCA_026706425.1 Gammaproteobacteria bacterium | reverse complement strand
TGTCGGCTCGTCCAGGATCAGGATCCGCGAGTCGCGCAGCAGGCCGCGGGCAATGGAGATCCGTTGCTTCTGGCCCACCGAGAGCTTGCTGGCGGCGGCGCTGCCGAGTTTCGTGTCGTAGCCTTCCGGCAACGACATGATGAAGTCGTGGATGCCCGCCGTCCTCGCCACGCGCATGACATCCTCGCGACTCGCTTTCGGCTTGCCGTAGCGGATATTGTCGAGAATGGAGTCCGAAAACAGTTGGGTTTCCTGGAACACGTAGGTCACTTGCGAACGCAGGCTGTCCAGCGTGACGTCGTTGACCGACTGCCCGTCCACCCGAACTTCCCCTTCGCTGGCCCGGTGGTAGCGGGGAATCAGGTACGCAAGGCTCGTCTTTCCTGCGCCGGTGGGCCCGCAAAACGCGACGATCTGGCCAACCGCCGCGTCGAGGTCCACCTCCGCGAGGGCGCGTCTGCCGTCCGGGTAGACGAGGCCCGCCTTGCGCATCGAGATTCCATTACGGATGGGCCCCAACTGCATCCTGCCCAAGTCGTCTTCCGGCGGCAGATCGAGCATGGCGAATACCCGCCGCATGCCGGCGACGTTGTCCTGCAAACGGATCCATAGGATGCCAAGGGCCATCGCCGGGCCGCGCAGGTATCCCCAGAACACGAACATCGCCCCGTAGTCGCCGGCCGTAAGCCCGCCGTCGATGACGAGGTTGATGAGGAGTACGAAGAACGCCGTCTGGGCGAACGCGTTTATTGTGTCGCCTACCTGGGGAATGATGAACCACATCAGCGACACCGCCCGATGCCTCTTGAACGACTCCTTGCTGTCGCGATCGAAACGCTCGCGCTCGTTTTCGTTGCTGCCGAGGCTCTGCACGGCCAGCACGTTGTCCATGCCCTCTTCGATGGTGCCGGTGGTCAATGCGCCCGCCGCGCGAGCGGCCTGACCGCGCCGCCGCACGATGCGCGAGAACAGGCTCGACAGGATGGCGTAGGTGGGACACATCGCCATCGTGATCCAGAAGATCGCGTACTCCCCCGGATAGGTCACGAGCAGCGTCACGCCGGCTTGAAAGTACAGTAACGTGGACATCGCCGGCGTGTGGGTGATCTCGTAGAAGATCTCGTTGACCTGCGGCGCGTCGTACATGACCCGGTAGATCGAGTCACCGATCCGCTGTTCCTCCAGCTGCGTCATCGACAACGCGCCGATTCGGCTGAAGAGCTGCGAGCGAAGCATGTGATTGAGGGATTGGGTGAGACGCGCGTTGAACTTGAACTCGACGTAGCCCCAGAGTCCGCCGAAGGTGCTGTGGCCACCGTGGATCTGGTTTTCCGTCTGCGTGGCGTAGTCGTGACCCTGAGCCAATCCCGCCTCGACGTCGTCGTCGTAGCCGGAGACGTAGCGGCCGATCAACACCACCAAGCCAAGGCCGATAACGACCAGCCAGACCAGGATCTGAAGCGGCCCCATCCCCTGCATGGCGTCGACTACCCACTGCCAATACGGTGGATAGTTGGCGGCCTCGGCGATGGGCTTCGCCAGGATCACATGGTCCACGAGCATCTTGGCGGGCCAAGGCAGGAGCCCGAGCGCGACAACGTAGGCACCGAGTTTCAGGACGAACTTGACGCAATACCGCCAGAAGAAGAAACGGATGTATGCCGCGCTTCGCAGGATAAGCCGGAACGACTCCCGATCCCCGATTTGGGTGTGCGTGTCGATACCGCTCGTGCGGGTGTCGAGCGCGCGTTCCTGTTCGCGTCGAGACGGCCCTCGGGGCGGCATCGGGTTGGTCGAGGACTCACTCATGGCCGTTCACGCCCCGTGCCTCGTCACGTTGGTAAGCGTGGATTCGGCTTCGACGAACGACCGGTAACGCCCCCCTTCGCGTTGCATCAGGGTCTCGTGACTGCCGCTCTCGACGATTCGACCACCGTCCAAGTAGATGATGTTGTCAGCACGGCGGATCGTCGAGATGCGATGCGTGATCAGGAAAATCGCACGATCCTTCCCCCACTCGGCCAAGTTGCGCATGACACCGTGTTCCGTTGCGGCATCCAAGGCGGCCGTCGGCTCATCGAGCACGAGGATGGGGGTATCGCGCACGATGGCGCGGGCGATGGATAAACGCTGGCGCTGCCCCGTGGACAACTTGCCGCCGCGGTCCGACAGGACCGTATCCAAACCGCTCGGCAGACTCGACACGTAGTCGTCCATGCCCGCGACTCGGATGGCTTCCTGGACTTGCTCGTCGGTGGCGTTCGGCGCCGCGTAGCGGATGTTGTCCGCGACGGACATGGCGAACAGCACGTTCTCCTGCAGCGCGATGGCGACGTTGCTGCGAAGGCTAGCCACCTTGTATTCGCGCAGGTCGCGGCCGTCAATGGTGATGGAACCGCGTTCCGGATCGAACAACCTCACCAAGAGCGCGGTCAACGTGGTCTTTCCCGATCCCGTGGGGCCGATGATCGCGGTGATCGATCCCGGCGTCGCCGAGAAGCTGACATCCTCTAGAACCGGACGCTCCGACTCGTAGGCGAAGCCTACGCGGTCGTAGCGGATCTCCCGATTGAACCCGGCAAGCGGAATCGCGTTGGGGTCGTCCTGGATGTCGGGTTCGATGTCGAGGATGTCGAACACGCGGCGCAGCCCCATGGCCATGTCCTGCGCGGACATCCAGTTGTGCAGCAGTTCGCGGACCCGCCCGCTGGATTCGTGAAACTGGTCGCGGGTCCACGTGTAGCTGGCCAGGTTCCACACCACGAAGCTTATCCCGACCAGGCCGATCAGATCCGTCGCGAAGGTGGGGTCGCCACGGCTGGCCCACCAGGCCATGAACGACGTGCCGCTGGCCATGAACATGGCCGCCACCGTGTACATGACGATCGTCACGATCGCGATCAGGTGACGCACCCTGAAGGCCGCGTTGAACGCGACGACCGAGTCCTCCTCCATCCGTCGCTGGGCTCGCTCGGCTGCACCGAACGCCTTGATGAGGCGAATGCCGCCGAAGCTCTCCTGGATCGTCGACGTGACGTCCGAGGTCGCCGCCCGGTACACGAGGGTCCGGGTGCGCATTCGGGGCATCGCCCACTGCGCCCACAACAAGGCGGGAACGACGATGACGCCCGCGACAAGACCAAGCCAAGGGCTCAGGATCGTGACCAGCGCAACGCAGGTGTAGTAGCTCATCATGGCCAGCGTCAGGTTGATCAACTGGTCGACTACCGCCGTTACCATGGCGCTGTCCTGGTAGATGCGATAGACGGCATCGCCCGTGCGGTGGCCGCTGTGGTAGCTGAGCGAGAGCTGGTGCCATCGCGACAGCAGCGCAACCCGGAGATCCTGGTTGATGCGCTGCATGATCCACATCTTGTAATAGGGATTGATGATCCGAAGCGGCAAGCGCGCCATGTGGGTTCCGAGGGCGATGTAGACGTAGACCCACTTGACTTCGTGCTGTTGTTCGGGAGTCAGTTGATCGAGGTTGCCTTGGGCAAACTCGGGCAATCCCACCAGGCCCGCAAGTCCGGGTGCGATCGGTTCGGCCTGCAGGAGGCTCTGGTTCAACAGGTCGGCGAGAATGATGCCCAATACCAAGTTCAGGAATCGTTCGAAGAAGTTGATGGCGTAGAAATAGACCAAGTGCGCACCCAGTCGGGCGCGGTACTCGATGCGGCCTTGCTGCAACCGGAACTGCAGCATCCAGCCCACGATGCAAGCAATTGTCACCGTCGCGCCATAGAGAGTCGACTCGTATCCCTCGATGAAGACATTGGCCGAGACGTTGGTGCCTATGCCGGCAAGCAGCAGGACGGCGGTGCCGCCCTGCTGGGCCTGGCCCCGCAGGAACGCCATGGCGAACATGGCAACGACCATGGCTATTACCGGCACGTAGAGGAGGCTCATCGGCCAGTCGAGGGTCGTGGGCATCCAACCCGAGAGCGGACCAAGGACGGCCGCAAGGGCCACCAGGAAAGGCGCGTATTCGAACTGGTAGCCGCCGCCGCTCACCAAGTCCGCGACACGGTCGTCCACGCCACGACCGGGATACCACCAGCGGCCGAGAAGCTGGGGCCGAATGTACGGCCATGATCGAAGCAACAGCAGCAGCACGTCCTTGAAACCGCTGTCGTCCTGGCTGACGCTCCGGTCCCGCTCGGGCGGAATGTCCCCCTCGCCGAACATCGGCAACGCCCGGGACCGGGCATAGTTCGCTTCGTAGTCGGCGTCGCGCATCAGCCAACGGCCACCTGGGCAGCCGAGGAGGCTCGTTGCATTTCCGCCAACGCCCGACGCGTCGCCGAAGCGCAGTCGACTACGGTCGCTGTCAAGACCATCCCTCCCCGTTAGCGTCCCCACCGGCCGCTCGGCCGGCCGCAATCCGACACTTTTCGGATGCCGAATGGTCGAAAGTACCAGTGTTGCCGATGAACTCCAAGCCGAAAGAGCCGCGGGGCAGGGCAATCGCATTTGAAATCACTTGACCTGCTGGGCGGCTCGCACCATGTCGAGGAGGAAGTCGTCGTCCCATCCGGCGCGCTTGATCTTGCCGC
>JAPOYW010000042.1:5527-37220 GCA_026706425.1 Gammaproteobacteria bacterium | reverse complement strand
GGTCAGCGCCGCCCGGCAGCCCGCCGATCACTTGGTGTCGACCGTGAACTCGCGAAGCGGCGGCGTAGCGTACGGCGAGCATCGTAGACGGACGCCCCGGAGGGTGCAAAGAAGGCTCGTCCCCGCAACGACCCGCGGGGTCGTCGCAGGAACGAGCGTGGCCATGCCTACTTCGGCTGGTTGTTGGCGAAGTCGCCGCCTCGGAAGATGGACATCTTGTCGAGGTCGACATGGCGCTTGAACGCCGCGTTGATGTCCTGGGCCGTGAGTGCGGCGACGGCCGCTTCCCGCTTGGCGATGAACGACATGTCCCGATCCAGGAACAGGTTGGAGTTCAGGATCGAGGCAACGGTCGAGTCGCTTGACCGCTGCCGCTGGACGGCGTCGAGCCAGCCGCGTTTCGCGGCGTCGACTTCCTCGTCGGTGAAGCCGTCTTCCAGGACCTTGGCGACTTCCTCCTTGAAGGCTGCCACGACCTTGTCGCCGTTCTCGGGCGCGAAGATGGCGTAGCCGTTGAAAGTGCCGATTTCGTCGATCGCGTTGGCGCTGAACTGGGAGCCCACGCCGTAGGACAGGCCGTCCTGCTGGCGTATCCGAGTGGCGAGCCGCGAATTCAGAAATCCTCCGCCGAGCATGTAGTTGCCGATCACCATCGCCGGGTAGTCCGGATGGTCGTCGCGCATCTGGATTCTCTGAAAGGCATACATCACGGCATTGGTCTTGTCGGGCGTCTCGATGTCCACGATCTTTGCCGGGACTTCGACGTAGGGGCGATCCACCCGCGCGTAGTCTTCCTTGGCTTCCCAGTCGCCGAACGCCTCCTCTAGAACCGGCACGATCTCATCCGGATCGAAGTCGCCGACGATCGAGATCGTGCCGCCCTCGGCACCGTAGAACGACGCCCAGAAATCTCTCGCCTGCTCGACGGTGGCTGTCTTGTAGCGCTCGATCTGCTCGTCGAACGTCGGCGTGTAGAACACGTGGTCCTTGTCGTAATTGCTGCCGACGTGCCGGTTGAGGGCGTTGTTCGCGCGGGGCTGGGGTTCGGATCGCTGCGACTCGATTCCGGCGAGCGTTTGTTCGCGAAGCAACTCGAACTCCTCCTCCGGGAACGAGGGCTCGCGCAGAATCTCCGCCGCTAGCCGAATGGCATCCGGCAGGTTTTCCCGCACCGTGGTCGATGAGCCTCCGACCGACAGTGCTCCGCCGTTGATCCCCCCGGCGATCTTGAGGCGGATGAACTCGTCGGTGATCTCCTGGCGGGACCGCTTGGCGGTGCCGCGCACGAGCAGCGATCCGGCCATCGAGGCAGCCGTGTCCTTAGCCCTAAGCGACTCCTCGGTGCCGTGGCGGAAGGTGAAGCTCGCGGTCACCGCATCGCCCCGGTTCTCCTTGGGCAGGAGGGCCACTTCGATGCCGTTCGACAATGTGATCGTCTTGGTCCGGGCCGCGATGTTCTCGGGCGTCGGTTCGAATGCCTCGCCGGCGGAAATCGCCTCGCGACCCTTGTAGTCGCCGACCAGGGAGGCGATGTCGGGAGTGGCGGGAATTTCGGCGCGGGGCGGCGTCTCATCGGTGGGGTAGTAGTAGCCGATGGTGCGGTTCGATGGCTTGAGGTACTTCTTGGCGACGGCCACGACATCTTCGGGGGTTACCTCGGCGATACGGTCCCGGTGCAGGAACATCAACCGCCAGTCGCCCATTGACGCCCACTCGCTGAGTTGGCGCGCGATAGCATTCGGATTGTTGAAGCCTAGTTCGAAGTTGGCCGCGAAGTTCGACTTGGCGCGTTCCACTTCCTCGTCGGTAGGCGGTTCGTCGACCAGCGAGTGCAGGGTGTCAAGCATGGCCTCGGTGGCTTTGGCCAGATCGTCCTCCTTGCGCACCTGGACGTTTGCGAGCAGGACGCCCGGATCCCGCAGCTGAAAAGCGAACGCGCCGGAGCCGGCGGCGAGGCCCGGTTCAACGACGTTCTTGTATAGCCTGCCTGCTGGCTGCGTGCTGAGTACGTAGGCCATGACGTCCAAGGGGGCGAAATCCTCGTGAGAGCCTGCGGGCACATGGTAGGCAGCCATCGCCAGTTGCACTTCGCCGACCCGGCGTAGCGTTACGCTGCGCTCGCCGTCCTGGGCGGGCTCCGCCGTGTAGGTGGGGAACAACTGGTTGGCGCCGGTGCGTTCGGGACGCGGAATCGGACCGAACTCTTGTTCGACCAGCTCGATGGCGCGTTCCGGGTCGAACTTGCCGGCGATGACGAGGACGGCGTTGTCGGGCTGGTAGTACTTCCGGTAGAACGCCTGGAGGCGGTCGATGGGCACGTTCTCGATGTCCGCCCGGGCGCCGATCGTCGAGTTGCCGTAGTTGTGCCACTGGAACGCCGTCGACATGAGCCGCTTCTGCAGGACCCCGCCGGGGGCGTTCTCGCCGCGCTCCCACTCGTTGCGCACCACCGTCATCTCGGATTCGAGATCGTCCGCCGAGATGAAGGAATTGATCATGCGGTCCGCTTCGAGGTCGAGCGCCCACTCGAGGTTGTCGTCCGTGGCCGGGAACGTCTCGAAATAGTTGGTGCGGTCGAACCAGGTGGTGCCGTTGGGCGATGCGCCGCGTTCGGTGAGTTCGGCGGGTATGTCGGGGTGGTTGGGCGTGCCCTTGAAGACCAGGTGCTCGAGCAGATGCGCCATGCCCGTCTCGCCGTACCCCTCGTGGCGGGAGCCGACGAGATAGGTGATGTTGACGGTGATCTGCTGTTTGCTCTGGTCCGGGAAGAGCAGGAACTTGAGCCCGTTGTCGAGTTGGTACTCGGTGATGCCTTCCACGCTCGCGACCTCGGTCGCGGTGGCTGGGGACGCGGCTTGCTGTTCGGCGTCGTCGACCGGTGCGCATGCGGCAACGAGGATGGCGAAGGCGACCGCCGTGAACGGTTTGATCAGTCTCATGTGCGTTGCTCCGGGTGCCGGTGTCCCGGCAGTCGAAAAAAAGTGAGCGGGCAAGCCTATCACGCGGTTTTCCGCGAATGTGTGAGGGCTGTGCATGGCGGCGGTAGTCGGGTTCACCTGCACGGCGCGGGATCGTCAGATTGCGGTAAGGTCGTACGTTGCGGGCGAGCGGCGTTATGCTCGCTCGATCGTTTTGGATTACGGAAGGGATGTTCCTAAGCGGTATCAAGGTATTGGACATCGGCTCGTATGTGGCCGGGCCCGCGGCGGCCACGGTGATGTCGGATTTTGGAGCGGACGTGGTCAAGGTGGAGCCGTTGGGCGGCGATCCCTACCGCACGTTGCTCGGCGGGGTTCTCGCGGAGTATCCGAACTTCTTCTGGGACCAGGACTCGCGCAACAAGCGCAGCCTTTCCATCGACTTCACCGCCGACGCCGGCCGGGATGCCGTCGACCGGCTCATCGCCCGCTCGGACGTGGTGATCACGAACTACCGGCCGGAGCTGCTCGTCCGCCTCAAGCTCACCTACGAGGATGTCCGTGCACTGAACGAGCCGGTGATATACGGGCAGGTCAATTCCTACGGCCTCGAGGGTCCGGACGCGAACCGGACCGGCTTCGACGCCACGGGATGGTGGGCTCGAAGCGGACTCATGGACGCCGTGCGCCGGCCCGGATCGGCACCCGCCGTGTCGACCCCGGGCATGGGCGACCACCCGACCAGCATGTCGCTCTTCGGCGGCATCATGGCCGCCCTCTACCGCCGGCAGATCACGGGTTTGGGCGCGCACGTCCACACCTCGCTGATGGCCAACGGCGCGTGGTCCCACTGCATGATGATCCAGGGCGCGTTGATCGGCTTCGACCTGTCGGACCAGCGCTCATCGGACGACTTGGGCCGCGCGCCGCTGGCCACCATGTACCAGACCAGCGACGACCGCACCATTCTGCTCAGCATTCTCAACCCCGAGAAGGAGTGGCCGAAGTTCGCGGCGGCACTCGGCCACGAGGAGTGGGTCGACGATCCGCGTTTCGTCGACCGTGCCGCCCGCTACGAGCATCGTCAGGAACTCTACGAACTGCTGCTCGCCTCGTTCGCATCGGACACCGCCGATAGCTGGCGCGGGAGACTCGATGCGGCGGGGGTGACCTACTCCGTCGCGCAGACCATGTCGGAAGTGGTCAACGACGAACAGATGTACGTCAACGACGTGCTCACCGAGGTCGAACCCGGCGACCACTTCTACGCCTACACTGTGAACAGTCCGTTCTGGATTAGCGGCGCGGCGAAACGCGCGCCCCGGCTGGCGCCGGGGATCGGCGAGCACACCACCGAGGTGCTCGCCGAGCTCGGTTTCAGCGACGCCGAGGTCGAGGCGATGCTCGCCGACGGCATTGCCCGGCAGCGCGAAGGGGACTGACTACCGCATTCTCGGCGGTTCGTCGGTCGGGGCCTCAGCGACGACTTCGCCCATGCCATCCCACTCGTGCCACATGTGGCACATGGCGAACTTCGACCGTTCCCAGGGATCGTTGCCCGCTTCGTACTCGAGCCACTCGCCGTACTGGCCGCGGTCCGGGTGGTCGGTGATGCCGTTGACCAGCTTGTCCGGCTGGCGGCTCTTGTTTCGGATCCGGAAGATGATGTTCTTGCGGGATTCGGCGCCGTGTTCGTTGCGGGTACCCGAGTGGGGAATCTGGTAGATGGTGATGCACACGTCGCCCGGCTCCATGAGTACCTGGGTCGGTCGCGGCCAGCGTCTGCCGTCCGGCGTCGATTCGGACGTCTCGTCAATGAACTCCTCCGCCACGGCAGGGGGTATGTAGACCAGCCCGCAGCGGTTCGGCGCGTCGTAGTTGAGTCTCGGCCAGCCCGGGCCCTCGGGGCCTAGGTGGCCGTTGGTCTCGTACTGCCAGCGGAAGAAACGCTCCACCGAGTGATGGGCACCCTTCAACAACGCCGTCTGACCGCATCCTTCGACGGTCTGGTCGTTGAGGCAGACGATGACGAACGCCGTGAAACTGCCGAGCCCTAGGGTCATCGCCGGGTCTTCGAACAAGGGCACCATGTTGATGCCGATCACGTCGGGGCTCCGTCCTAGGTCGCCTTTCGGACCCGTGGCGAAATAGCGCTTGTAGATCTCCTCCGGGGTGCCTTCCTGGATCTCCTGCGGCGCCGGCATCGTGATGCTGCCGTCGACGTGGGTCTGTGCTCCGTAGTAGGGCATGTCCCGGTCCACGTAGCCGACGTTGTTGAAGCGGTCTCCCGGCTGGCTCTTGGGAATGACCGCAACCTGAGAGGCGATAGGCGGGTCGAACCGGCCCATGGCGTCGTTCAGGATCGGGGTGACGGCGGTGGCATTGACGAGGTCCGTCATCTCATGGGCCTTGGCGAGGTTTTCGCCTTCCTTGCGGGTCTCGATCCGGGCATGGGCCGCATCCACCATGTCTTGGGGCACGACGTTCTTCAGGACGACGTAGCCGTCGCGGTAGAAGTCCCGCTTCTGCTGAAGCGTCATGGCCTTGCCATGGAGCATGTCGGTATGCCGGCTAGAACACCAACCGGGCCAGGCTCTCGGCCACGCAGCAGGGCTTGTCCTGCCCTTCCACCTCCACGACGACCTCGTTCATCGTCTCGATCATGCCGCCCTTGATCTCGACGCGCTTCAGGGTGCTGGTGGTGCGAATACGGGCGCCCACCGGCACCGGCGAGGGGAACCTGACCAGGTCGAAGCCGTAGTTGATGCCCATCTTCTGACCTTCGAGACGAGGCGCGTTCTCGACCACCGCGCGCGGCAGGTGGCCCATCAGCGACAACGTCAGGTGGCCGTGTGCGATGGTCGTCCCGAACGGCCCGGCCTTGGCGCGGTCCTCGTCGACGTGGATCCACTGGTGGTCCAGGGTCACGTCGGCGAAGTCGTTGATGCGCTCCTGGCTGACCTCGAACCAGTCGCTCGGCGTACCCGCTTCCCCGATTCTCGCAGTCAACGCCTGGTAGGCGTCTTGCAGTGCGTCGGACATTACATTTTCCCGCGGATCATCTTCGCGATCTGGGCTTGGCCCTTCTTGATGGCTTCCGGGTTCGTCACGGGAATCTGGAACATTGCCAAGATGTCTTGCGTGGTCTGCCAGTCGAGTTCCGCGACGGTGAGCGCGTTGGTGCCGTTGTTGTCCGTGGCGTTGATGTCGGCGCCGGCGGCAAGAAGCATCTTGGCGATCTCGGCGCGGCCCATCAAGGCGGCGAAGATCAGCGGCGTGCCGCCAATGTTGGGATCCCGAGAATTGGCATCGGCGCCTGCCGCTAGCGCCGCCTTCGCGGCAGCGGCATCGCCGGTCAAGATCGCATAGGCGATTTCCTCGTAGCCGCCACCGGTCGAGGCGCCGGAGGATCCCTCGATCATCTCGAGGATCTTGGCGCGTCCGGACTCGACGGATTCCCGGTCCACCGGGAGTTGCAGCATGGCGGCGATGTACTCGGTAGTCCCCCAGTCGACCCGCGCGATATCCGCCGCCGACTGACCCTCCCAGTTCCGTATGGATGTATCGATGCCGCCGTCGACGAGCACCTTGGCGACCTCGGCCCGCCCGAGGAATGCCGTGGCATTGAGCGCGGTGCTGCCGTCGCCATTCGTGCCGTTGACGTTCGCGCCGTTGTCGAGCAGCCACTGGGCGGCCTCGGCCTGACCGCCGACAGCGGCCATGGTCAGTGCCGTCGCTTGGATTTCGTTGGGAGACAGCGCGTCGAGATCCGAACCGGCGTGCTTGTTGGCGGCTAATTCCGCAATGTTGCCTTCGAAGGCGGCGGTCCAGAGGTCCATGGTGGGCTCCGGCGGGGGCGGCGGGGGTTCCGCGGGTTCCGGGGGCTGGGTCGTGCACGCTGTCAGTACGAGCACCAGCATTGTCGCGGCGCAGGTCGTGATTCGAGGGGCCATTTGTCCTTCCTCTCCGGTTGGTGTGCAAACAGCTATTATGCCCCATACCGCGCGGCTGTCGTCCTGGCCACTGTGCCGCTATGTTGGGATCCCGCGAGGGGCATCGGCAGCTGCCGCAAGCGCTGCTTTGGTGGCAGCGGAATCGTCCATCAAGATCGCGTGGGCGAATTCCTCCTAATCCCCGCCGGTCGTCTCGGCCAGCATGGCGAGGATCTTCGTGCGTCCGGATTCGATGGCTTTCCGGTCCACCTCCAGTTGCAGCATGGTGGCGACAGCAGGTCGAACAAGCGTGATTAGGATGTACTCCGTGGAGTCCCAATCGATGCGCGTGATATCGGCCGCCGAATTCCCCTCCCAGTCCCGTACGGAAGTGTCGATGCCGCCGTCGATCAGCACCTTGGCGACCCCCGTGTGCCCCAGGAATGCCGCGGCTTTCAGGGCGGTGCCTCCGTCGCCGTTTCTGCCGTTGATGTCCGCGCCGTTGTCCAGCAGCCATTGGGCTGCTTCGGCTTGTCCGCCGACCGCGGCCATGGTCAGGGGCGTGACTTGCATATCGGGAGATAGGGCACTGAGATCCGAGCCGGCATGCTTGTTCGCCGCCAATTCCGCGATGTTGCCTTGGGCAGCGGCGGTGAAGAGATCCATCGTTGGATCCGGCGGGGGCTCCGGGGGTTGTGTGGTGCAGGCGGCAAGCACGAAAAGCGCCAGGGTGGCTGCGACGAAGATCACGAATCTAGGGACCATCGTCCTTCCTTCCGATCAGTGTGCGAACGACCATTATGTCCCATACTGCGCGGCTTCATGGCTACGACCCTGTACGGGGATACGGTGGACATACCGAGCATCTTGAGCCACGTCTCCGTAGGCGTGAACGACTTGGACCGGGCGCTCGCCTTCTACGATGTCGTGCTTGCGACCGTGGATGCCAAACGCCAACACGAGGTGCCGGGCGTTGCCGTGGCCTACGGCAAGTACTTCCCCGAGTTCTGGGTACAGCGGCCTCTCGACGGCGGCACCGCCAATCCGGGCAACGGCATCCACTTCAGCTTCATCGCGCCGAGCCGGGAAGCGGTCCATGCGTTCCACGAGGCGGCACTCGCCGCTGGCGCAGTCGACGACGGCGCACCGGGCCCGCGTCCGGAATACGGCGACTACTACGGTTGCTTCGTCTACGACCTGGACGGCCACAAGATCGAGGCCTCGACCGTGCCGGGGACCTAGACCGCACCTCGCCGTTCCCATGCTCGAACCCCTCGTCAAGAAGATCCTCGCTTCGCGCGTCTACGACATCGCCGTCGAGACGCCGCTCCAGGACGCTCCGAACATTTCGGCCCGTCTCGGTCACCGAGTCGCCCTGAAGCGGGAGGATCTGCAGCCGGTCTTTTCGTTCAAGCTGCGCGGCGCCTACAACAAGATGGCGCGGCTGTCGGCGAAGGACCGGGAACGGGGTGTCGTGGCCGCGTCGGCGGGGAATCACGCCCAGGGCGTGGCGCTCGCGGCGCAGAAGCTCGGCATCAAGTCCCACATCGTGATGGGCCGCAACACGCCCAGCATCAAGGTCGATGCGGTGCGCGGCTTGGGCGCACATATCGTCTTCCACGGGGACACCTACCAGCAGGCCGCCGAACACGCGGCGAAGCTGTCCAAGAGCCGGGGCTACATCCTCGTGCATCCGTACGACGATGCGGATGTCATCGCCGGCCAGGGTACGGTCGGCATGGAGATCATGAACCAGCATCCAGGGCCGGACGCCGTGTTCGTTCCGGTAGGGGGCGGGGGACTCATCGCCGGGGTCGCCGCCTACGTCAAGTATCTGCGCCCCGAGACCCGGATCGTCGGCGTGGAGGCCGAAGGGTCCGCCTGTCTGGCGGCGGCGCTCAGGGCGGGCAGGCGGGTACGGCTGCCGCTCGACACGCTGGATGTCTTCGCGGACGGCGTATCGGTAGGTCAAGTCGGATTGGCGCCGTTCAGGATCGCGAGAGACCACGTCGACGGGGTCGTGACGGTTTCCATCGACGAGATCTGCGCCGCGATCAAGGATGTCTTCGACGACACCCGGTCGATCGCCGAGCCTGCCGGGGCGCTCGCCGTCGCAGGGCTGAAGAAGTACGCGGAGGAGAACCCTCGGGTGACCGGCGAGCGGTACGTGGCGGTGGTCAGCGGCGCCAACGTCAACTTCGACCGGCTCCGGCATATCTCGGAACGCGCCGAACTGGGCGAGCACCGGGAAGCGATCTTCGGCGTCACGATCGACGAACGCAAAGGCAGCTTTCGCCGCTTCTGCCGCGCACTCGGCAGGCGGGCCGTCACGGAGTTCAACTACCGTTACGCGTCGGACGAGGAAGCCCACGTCTACGTGGGTTTGCAGATCGGCCCGGGCGAGACGCGGCAGAGCGTGGCTGCGGGACTGGCAGAGGCCGGCTACCGGGTAACCGACATGACCGACAACGAGGCAGCCAAGCTGCATGTCCGGCACATGGTCGGCGGCCGCGCGTTCGGAAGGAAGCCGGAACTGCTCTACCGCTTCGAGTTTCCGGAACGGCCCGGGGCCCTATTGCGGTTCCTGAACGGCCTAGGGAGCCATTGGAACATCACCATGTTCCATTACCGCAACCACGGTGCCGCCTGGGGACGCGTGCTCGCCGGCTTCGAAGCGCGACCGACGGACCGGGCAAGCCTGGCCACGTATCTCGATCGCATCGGCTACCGCTATTGGGAAGAGACGGGCAACCCGGCGGTGGAGTTGTTCCTTCGGTAGCGGACGAACATACAGCGTTAGTTCGAACCGGTTGTAGCAGCCGACGCTGCAACATTCTTAGCGTGCCAATGCAACGCATCCGGATGCGGGCGGTGACGTGTGTTCGCAGGCAACTTGAGTGGGCGGTTGAGGAACTGCTTTAACCAGTGATTCCGCTCGTCCTTTTCGACTTCCCCGGCGACCGATACACGGAAGTTGCTGTCTACCCAAAGCATGCCCTGGTCGAATGCCCAGTGGATAGTACGGTTTAGCGCCAGTCCATTCTGGACGCGGTCTCTTCCCCCCTGCGAAACGGGAATGATATGCGCCGCTTCGACTTCGTGGCGTGTGGAGTCGGTGCCAATGGTATGCCGGAGGCCCAAACCGGAGACCGCACACGTGGAGTCGTAAGCACCCACCACTGCGGCTCGAAAAAGGTCGCTCCGAACTGTCGCCTGCCGTTCCGTTACTCTGCGTTCATGGATGTCTTGAAGTAGGTCGTCCAGGTGTTCAGCCACTGCAAACTGGCTGGTCATTTCCACACTTGCCAGTTGGCGCGTCAGGTTCCGTGTTTCGCGTCCGTGTTCATCGAGGCTATCCGCCATCCAAATTTCGAACCCTTGCGGGAGCAGCCCAATCACGGTGTCGGCCGACAGACCTGAGACGTCAAAGCACTCCGGCAGGTTGTTCACGAACTTGCAGTACGCCCGGAGACCGTTTTCCTCATTCGAGTATCCGAGTCTTGGTTTTTTGGCAACGAGATCGAAGTAGAGACGACTTGCTGCCACAAGCGCTCCCGGACTCGTTAGGAGGCGAGATCTCTCGCCGATGTGCGTGGCTGCAACGCCATGGACTGGCAGGGCGTAGCTGAGCAGAAGATCAAGCTCGCCATTAGGACCACCTTCGTATTTTCGGTAAAGCAGATAGGGGCTGCGAAGCAGATGACGATGGCGCCGTCGTGCATCTTGGTCTCTCAGCAAGTGCCGCCCTTCGACGCCAGGCTTCCTGAATCCCTGGTTGTTTGGAGGGCATGCCTCATCGAAATAGTACAAAGACAACCATTCCCACATTCCCGGTTCGTCAGCATTCACGAACACGCCTGCGTCGACGAAGCGATTGTTGATGTACTCGGCGAAATCACGCCTGCTCGCAAAGTTGCGGGGCTCAACCCACACGTCACCTAATGCGGATGGAACCGAGCAGGCGTCGTCGGTCAGCAGCGCTCGCGGAGGCGGTAGCTCGCCCTGAATGCGCAGTTCCTTCAGGTACCGTCCGAATTCCCCTATGCCTTTCGGTGTCAAGCAACGCACGCGGTCCATGAAGTCGCCTCAGAGGCAGCTCGAGTCAACCCGTCGCGCTAACTGCCGCAGCGGAGCTTGCGGCGACGGCTGCCGCAACCGCGGCCTGCTGTGCGGCGAGGACGGCCTGCTGTGCGGCAGCGCCCGCGATGTTCCCTTCCGTGATGCGTTTGAGGTGCTGTTTGCGGCGCCGCAGGTCTTTCCTGTCGAAATGAATGGGCAGAAGCCCGGTAGCGTTGGCCAGAGCGACGACTATCACGGTTTCAGCGTCGGGCGAGGTCGAGTCCCCGAAGATCACGTTCCTCAACTGATCGACTAGGCGACGTTCCGGCACCGGATCGATGGTCGGGTAAAGCTTTCGGGTGAAGAACAGCAGCACCGTGTCTTCATCGTCGCGCAGGATGCCGCGCCGGCAAAGGCCTTCCGCTACTCGGTGCCGCAACCGCTTGAGTTCCGCAAAACGCCGTACCCAGGTTGTGGCGCGCGCCCGGCGCTTCGCCCTCGCCACCTTGTCGAGGCATTCGTCAAGCACCGGTTCGTCAAGCGGCGATCGGTCCACGAGGTCGACGAAGGCCCTCTTGTCGTCGCTGATCTGGATCTTGCCCTTGAGGCTTAGCTCGGCGAGCATCGCCCCGCCCAAGGCGTAGGCGTACATCGTCGCTTTGGATTCCAAAGTGCCCTTCTCGTCGCGCAAGGCCAGCAACATCAATTGTTCGTGCAAGTGGAGTGCGGTTCGATCGCTCATGGCGTGGTTTCCCGGATCAGTGGAACGGCCGGTCCCCCTTGACGGTGACGCGTAGTCCGCTGCGCGTCGCCGGGTAGTAGTCCCAGATCGCCATGTGCTGGACGCAGCGGTTGTCCCACATGGCGAGCGAATGGGGCTCCCATCGGAACCGGCACTGGAACGCCGGGTTCTTGACGTGCTCGAACAGGAATTTCAGTAGCGCCTCGCTCTCCGAACGGCGCAAACCCTCGATGCGCCGGGTGAAACCGGCGTTCACGTACAACGCCCTGCGCCCGGTCACCGGGTGCGTACGGACCACCGGATGGGAGGCCCGGGGATAGTCCCGTTGCGGCGGGTGATCTCCGTAGTAGCCGGCGTAGTCGGACTCGTGGCGGGCGGTGAGCGTACCGAGGAGGTTTCTGATCGGTTCGCTCAAGGCCTCGTAGGCGGCGTACATGTTGGCGAACAGGGTGTCGCCGCCGTGCGCGGGCACTTCGTGCAGGTGCAGGATGCTGCCGAGCGGCGGTTCCTCGTCGGCGGAGACGTCCGAGTGCCAGCCGCCGCCGTTGTTGCGCCGGGAGTCCTTGTCGGTGTGGATGACCATCAGCGCGGGATCGTCGTGGGCGAAGGGGGCAGCGGGATGGATATGCAGTTCCCCGAAACGACGTCCGAAGGCCAGGTGTTGTGCCGGCGACATGTGCTGGTTGCGCATGAACAGGACAAGGTGCTGCATCCAGGCGTCGTGGATCTCCTCGACGAGGTCGTCCCCGAGAGGCGACCCGAGGTCCACGCCGTGTACGATGGCGCCGATCCCAGGCGTGAGCGGTTCGACCTCGATTCGACGGTAGTGGTCAGCCATTGTTTGTCCCCACCATATCGGGCAGCGCTCTACGCAAACGCGCAGCGGTATCGGGTTGCTCCGCGGCCAGGTTGTTCGACTCCCCCGGGTCCGTCGCAAGGTCGTAGAGCGCGGCCGGTGCCTCGTCGTCGGGGTTGAATTCGCCGTTCCACGAACGATCTCCGGACTCGGGGTCGAAGTTGTGCACGTACTTCAGTCCATCTTCGTAGATCGCACGCCAACCGCCGAGGCCGACGGTCTTCCGCGAGGCCAGCGCAGAGCCTGTCAATACCTGTCCATTGCCGCTCGGAGAGTCCGCGTGGGCGAGATGGATGATCGTTGCGGCAAGGTCTACGAGATCGACCCGCGCATCGCGAGCCGACCGCGCGTCGATGCCGGGACCGGCCAGCACGAGCGGGATGTGCACGGATGGCTCAAGCGGCACGACCTTGCCCCAGCGGTCGTGGTCGCCGAGCATTTCACCGTGGTCCGAAGCATAGATCACGACGGTGTCGTCGAGGATGTCCCGATCCGCAAGGTACTTGAGGTAGCTACCCAGGTGGGCGTCGATGTTCTCGATCATGGCCGCGTAGTTGGCCCGAATGGCGTTGTGTTGCTCCGTATCGTACTCGCTCGAGGCGATCGGCGGCGGGAGGTCGGCATCGAGCCAGCGTGACCGCATCGACGCGGTCACGTCCATCGGCTCGTGGGGCCCGTTGAAGTTGACCTGCAGGAACCACGGCGCGTCGTCCGACGCCGCTTCCAGTAGCTGCAACCCGTTGGCGGCGATCCAGTTGTCGCAGTAGGCGAAATCCGGCAGCGGCGTGGGTGCCGTGTTGGCGTAGTTGGCGCGGTCCTTTCCGGTGCGCTCGGCGTAGTCCTCGAGATGGGTGTCGAGCAAACCGTGCTTCTTGAGGAACGCTTGGAACGGCTCGCTGCGACCCTTCTTGTGACCGGCTACGAAGTCGTGCTTCCCGGCGTTGTCGATGCCGTCGGTGAACCCGAGGCGATGGAGGTCCGCGTCGGGACCGTCCCCATGGCGTCCGTTGGCTCCCCAGTTCATGGAAGCCTTCAGAAGATCGAATTTTCCGCAGCCGAGCACCTGGTAGCCGGCATCGCGCAGCGCCCGGTAGAGGTTGGGGTCGTTGGGGTCCACGTCGTGGAGGTTGTGTTTCACGGATTGGGCGTCGTAGGGCGCCACCGCCGCTAGGCACCCGCGCGCCGGTGAACAGAGCGGCGAAGGGGTCAGCGCGTGGCGAAACGCCTGGCCGCTCTTGGCGAGTCTGTCGAGATTGGGTGTGCGCAAACCCGGCGTGTCGCTGTATCCCGTCCAGTCGCCGCGGTGCTGGTCCGGGAAGAAGAACAGGATGTTCGGCTTCGGCTTCACGACTTCACGCAGCGAAACCCGGTGTTGCCGGTCGCGGAATCAGGGGTGTTGGCGTAGCGGGCCGCGACTCGGTAGCGGTTGCAGTAGCTGTCGTGGCAGAGGTACGAGCCGCCTTTGAGCACCTTCGCATCGCCGCCCGGGGGACCGGTCGGATTGGCGGACGAGTGGCGTGTGTGCCAGTCCGCGCTGAACCAGTCCGCGCACCATTCCCAGACATTGCCGGCCATGTTGTAGAGGCCGTAGCCGTTGGGTCGGAACGACTCGGCGGGCGCCGTGCCGAGGTAGCCGTCGTCGGTGGTGTTGATGTCCGGGAACGCCCCTTGCCAGACGTTGCAACGATGCCGGCCGCCCGGTGTCAACTCGTCTCCCCAGGGCAGGCGCCGACCCGCGAGGCCGCCGCGGGCGGCGTACTCCCACTCGGCTTCGGTGGGGAGGCGTCTACCGGCCCATTGGCAATAGGCGTTGGCGTCGTTCCAGGAGACATGGACAACCGGATGGTGAAGCCGACCTTTCAGGTTCGAACCCGGACCCTCCGGCTTCGCCCAGAACGCGCTGTCCACAACGATCCACCACGGCACGGCCTCCACGTGGCGCACGAACGTCCGTTGTTTCGATTTCGGCAGCAGGCCCCGGAATACGTAGGACCAGCCGAACGCCTCCGCTTTGGTTCTGTAGCCCGTGGCATCGACGAATTCGGCGAAGCGGCGGTTGGTGACGGTCGTCGGGTCGATGCGAAAACGGTTGACGGTCACTTCCCGCACGGGACCTTCGCCGTCGTCCGGTCGGGCATCGGCATCTTCGGAGCCCATGAGGAAGGTGCCGCCGGGAAGTTCGACCATCGCACCGACCGGATCGCCGCGGGCCTCGCCGGTTGCGGACGAAGTGTACGTCTCCACGGGACGTGCGGGCGCGCAGCAGGCTTCAGCCATATCGCGTCCAATAGCTCGAACCCCGGCCCGTGTAGCCGGCTTCCCAGTCATCCCGGTAGCGAAGCAAATCGCCTCTTAGGTTCGCGACGATGTCCGCCGACCCGGGGGCGTCGGCCAGGTTGTGCGTCTCCCATGGATCGTTGTCGAGGTCGAACAACTGGGTTTGCCGCTGTCGGTCCCGGACGGCGTATTCGATCAGCTTGTGGGTTCGGTTCTTGACCGCCCTTTGCGAAGAGATGTAGGCGAAGTAGAGAGAGTCGCGCACCCTCTCGTCCGAGTCGTTCATTGCGGGAACCAGGCTTTCGCCTTCGACGGTCGAGGGTCTTGGCGTCCCCGTCAACTCGCAAAGGGTCGCGAAGATGTCGAACAGGTAGACGTAGGCATCGCTCCGGCGTCCTTCGGGGACGCCGGGCCCCGCGAAGATTAGCGGCACGCGCACGCTGTGCTCGTAGCAGTTCTGCTTGCCCATGAGGCCGTGCTGCCCGACCGCCAAGCCGTTGTCCCCGGCGAGAACGATCAACGTGTTGTCGGTGAGGCCCCGCTCGTCGAGTGCGTCGAGCACGCGGCCGAACTCGTGGTCCAGGTGGCTGATCATCGCGTAGTACTCGGCGATGTGGCGCCGGATCTCCTCGGGCGTGCGCGGAAACTCGGCGAGCAGTTCGTCGCGGATACGCAAGGAGCCGTTGTCGAAAGGATGCGCCCCGAGGAAGTTCGGCGGCAGGTCGACCTCGTCCGGCGAATACATGGTGCGGAAGCGTTCCGGCATGGTGCGCGGGTCGTGCGGCGCAAGGAGTGAGACGTACGCGAGGAACGGCACGTCACCGTCCTGGCGGCCGATGTAGTCCACCGCGGCATCGCAGAGTATCTCGCTGGAATGCCTTCCCGAGTGGATGTGATCGCACTCCCGCCAATGAATCTCGTTGTTGCCGAAAGCCGGCGGGTTGGGAATGTATGCCAGGCGCGTGTCGTAGGCGCCGCTCGGATCGTAGTGGTACACGGGCACGTTCCAGTGATCGGCCATGCCGCCGAACATGATCTCGTCGCCCTCGGCGAAACCCCGGTTGAAGGACGCCCGGCCGTTGTGCCACTTGCCGGTGCCCCAGGTCCGGTAGCCCTGGCCGCGGAGGGCTTCGCCGAGCATGGTGTGTTCGTCCGGGATGCTGCTGCCGGAGTCGTGCAGGTGGAACAGCGAGCGGCCGGTGTGCAGCATGGCGCGGCTCGGCATGCAGATCGCGCCATGGGTTCCGCAGGGGATGTGGGCGTGGGTGAAGGTCGTACCTCGGGCCACCAGGCGGTCGATGTTCGGCGTCGAGATGGCGCTGTTGCCCAACGCGCGGATGGTGTCGAAGCGCTGGTCGTCGGTGAAGAACAACAGGACGTTCGGTGGCTTGGCTTGGGGCATGGGGGTCTTGGTGGCCGTTCAACGCCTGATTGAACCACAAGCGGTGCGTGCGGGGTGGATGGGCTATGCTCGCGCGGGTAACGAAAGAAGAGCCCAACGAGCGTGACTGAAACGGTCCGTATTGTTCCCTGCCCGACCTGCCGCAAGCCGGTCAAGTGGTCAAGCGACAACCGCCATCGGCCGTTCTGCTCGGAACGCTGCCGGTTGATCGATTTCGGCGACTGGGCCAACGAGCGCCACCGGATTCCGGGCGAGCAGTTCGAGGACGTCTCGTCGGACGATATCGAGGAGGACCAATGATGATTCGTGGCGAAGCGCTATCGAACGCCGAATCCACGGGTCTCGTCCAGGGGGACCTCCCAGACGACGTCGACGTGTCGGACCCAGGCATAACGCGGTCCTTGGCGACACCATTCGATCAGGCGTGCCACCGCCGCCTGCGTCCCCTCGGCAACGACTTCGACTCGGCCATCGGGCAGGTTTCTGACCCAGCCGTTGAGGCCCAGCGAATCGGCCTCGATCGCCGTCGAGTAGCGGAATCCCACGCCTTGGACCCGACCGGCGATCAGCAGGTGGGCGCGCTTGGTCGTCGATTGCGTCATGTTCGGCGGCAGTCTAACGCGCCGTGGTTTCTCGGGAACGCGCTGGTCTTCGCCGCGATGGCGGTTGGCGCCGCTGCGGAGGAGCTGCCACGCTCCGAGCCGGAGGCGGTGGGAATGACGAAACAAGGCTTGAACGCCGTCGCAGCAGAGATGGACCGGCTGGTGGCCGACGGCGAGCTGGTGGGCATGACCGCGATGATCGCGCGGCGCGGCCAGGTCGTCTTCGAACATGCGACCGGCACCCTCGACCTTGAGACCGGTGCGCCGATGCGGATGGATTCGCTGATCCGCATCTACTCCATGACCAAGCCCATCACCAGCGCCGCCGCGCTGATGCTCCTCGACGACGGCAAGCTCGATCTCGACGAACCGGTCACGAGGTTCTTTCCCGAGTGGGAGGACCAGACCGCCTACGAAGGCGACAAGATCGTTCCCGTTGACCCGCCAGTGACCGCCAAGCATCTCCTGCTGCACACCTCCGGTTTGAGCTACGGCTACGTCGGCAATACCCCGGTCGACAAGGCCTATCGGGAAGCCGGCCTGATCGACGATTGGGACTACCTCGTCCGCGACACCAACATCTTGGTGCGAAAACTCGCCGATATTCCCCTACTGTTCCAGCCCGGCACGCGCTGGCACTACAGCTTCTCGACGGACGTTCTCGGGCAACTCGTCGAACGGGTGAGCGGGCAGCCGTTGGACGACTTCCTCGATGAGCACATGTTCGAGCCGCTCGGCATGAAGGACGTCTATTTCGACGTGCCCGTTGATGTCGTGCACCGGTTCGGCACCGACCACGAGTTCAAGAACGGCAATTTCGTCGTTCAGGACAACCCGCGCGAGGACCCCGAATTCGTCGACGTGACGTTTCTATCCGGCGGCGGCGGGCTGGTGATGCCGACAGAAAGCTACGTGCGCTTCTGCCAGATGATCCTGAACGGTGGCACGCTCGACGGCACCCGTGTGCTCCAACCGGAGACCGTGGCGCTGATGACCACCGACCAGTTGCCGGAGGGCCTCTGGCCGAACAGCGGGTTCGGCCTGGGCTTTGCCGTGGTCACGCAGGACGGCGGCTCCACCCCCCGTGGATCCTATTCCTGGGGCGGCGCTGCCGGAACCTTCTTCTGGATCGACCCCGGCCATGAACTCGTGGCTGTTTTCATGCCCCAGTTCATCGGCATGCCGAATGCGATCCAAGAGAAGCTCAAGGGACTCGTTTACGCTGCGGTCAGCAACCACAATCAATAGGATTTGGCAGCGAACGGACGAGGTGGGAACATTGCCGGTATGAGTGAACCCGCGACCTATAGGACTTCGCAAGCGGAGCTGGACGAGATGGCCTGCGAAGCGCTTCCGCGCCAGGGAGACTGGACGGACGAGGAGTACCTATGGCTCACGGATCGATGCCGTCGGCTCATTGAGTTCACCGACGGCTATGTCGAGGAACTTCCCATGCCGACGTCGAGCCACCAAGCAGTTCTGGCGTTTCTCTACCGGCTTCTTCACGGCTACCTGGAACCGCGCGGCGGCGTCGCGATGTTCGCTGCGTTGAGGTTGCGCATCCGCGAGGGGAAATTCCGTGAACCCGACCTTCTCGTGCTGCGGGACCGCGAGGACGAGCGCTATCAGGACCGTTACTGGCTAGGTGCCGATCTGGTGGCCGAGGTCGTCAGCCCCGACCGACCGGCGCGCGATCTCGTCGAGAAGCGCGTCGACTATGCCGAGGCGGGAATCCCGGAATACTGGATCGTCGATCCGCGCGACGAGACGGTTACGATCCTGGAACTCGCCGACGGAGCGTTCGTTGAACACGGCGTGTTCACCCGGGGCGACGTTGGCGCCTCCCCGTCGTTCGATGGTTTGTCACTCGACGTCGGTGCCCTGTTCGACGCCGCCAAAAACCCGTAGCGTTCTGGCGGGGTTTCCGTAGGGGCGGCCCTTGTGGCCGCCCGTGGGCATGTTCCGAGATTGCCGGGACGGGACACCACAAGGGTGTCCCCTACACACGGTGTTCGAACCCTTCCCGCAGCTTCGGCTTCACCTTCGCGACCGTTAGCAACGACTCGACGCAGTCCCGCAGCGACTCGTCGAACGGTCGAAACTCGACGCCGGTGACCGCCTTCATGCGGTCGTTGCGCAGTTCGCATCCCGCCCAGATGCCGCGGTACTTGGTTTCGCGTTCCCGGATGTAGTCGGGGAAGTTGTCGGTCACTTCGGGCGTGTCGTGACCAAGCTCCGGGAGTAGCCGGTCGATGCCGGCGCAGATGTCCTCTACGTTCACCTTGTCCGTGGACCAGGCGATATAGCGCTCGCCGTTCTTCACTTGGACGCTCTCCAAGAGCCCGATGTGGCAATCGGCGTCGTCGCGCACGTCGACGGTCATCCAGGGACGATAGGCGCCGCTCTGGGCGCATTCCCCGAGCAGCATCATCTCGATGTTGTGCTGCCACGGTCCCCTGTTCTTCTGGTGTGCCGATTGAATGGGTCCGACGTTGTCCGCGGGACAGCAGGTGACGGCTTCCCAGTCGCCGTTTTTCGCAGCCGCGTCGGAGAACGCGTTCTCGGCGATGACTTTGGCCATCGAGTAACCCTGTCGCTCCGGCGTTCGCTTCGGGTTGAACTCGTCGGGATAGCGGTCTTCGTAGAACACCGGTCGGCGAGCGAACTCGTTCATGTCGGCGTCGGACATCACTGCGGCGACGCTTGAGGTCACGACCACCCGGCGCACCGTCCGCGCCTTGTTGACGCTCTCGATGATGTGGCTGCAGACCCGGTTGACGTATTCGTGGTCGCTGTAGCTCGACACGTGCGAGACGTGGGCCACGCCATGGCAGCCCGGGAAGATTTCGTCGAAGCAGCCGTCCTCGTCCAGGTCGGCAGAATGGATGGTGAGCCGGCCCGAGGCGTATCCGGGCATCGCCCGCAGAAAATCGGTGCGCTCCGGATCGTTGGCATCCCGGACGCAAGCTCGCACCCGGTAGCCCTTGTCCAGCAACCGTCGCACGACCCAGCCGCCGATGAATCCGGCGGCGCCCGTTACCGCAACCGTGCCGCCCTTGGGAATCGGGCCCATGTGTCACCTCGTGTTCGTTGAATCTGGCAAGCGGGCGAGCATAGTTCGATCAACGGAGGCGGCACAACCGGAGGGCCGGCGTAGCCGGCGTAGGTTTTGGGGAGACTCCGATTTTCGACCCGCACTCTCCGTACTCTATTATGTGCCGGTGCTGGAAGTCTCGACGCCGCACCGGAGCACATACGACGCGGCGTTGTCGTTCGCGATCTTCGAGCCCATGCACAACCAACCACCGAAAGTGAACTGACTAACGGTCGAGGACCTAGCTACATGACCAACATGAACATACTGCCCATCGACACCGGCGAGGCCACGCTTGAGGTGGTCGGCGGCAAGGGGCGCTCGCTCGCGGAAATGGCAAACGCCGGGCTCGCTGTTCCCGGCGGCTTCTACGTAACGACCGCGGGCTACCGGCGCTTCGTCGCCGACAACGGCCTCCAGGCGAAGATCATCGAACTGGCCAAACCGACGATCGGCGAGTTCACGCTCTCCTTCGACCAGGCCTCCGAGGCGATTCAGGCGCTGTTCCAATCCGGTGCCATGTCCGACGCGATGGCGGCGGAAATCACTGCCGCTTACCAAGCTATCGAGGGCGACAACCCCGCAGTCGCAGTGCGCTCGTCAGCCAATGCCGAGGACCTGCCCGACATGTCCTTCGCCGGCCAGCAGGACACGTATCTCAATGTCCGCGGCGCCGACGAAGTCGTGGCGGCCGTACGGAACTGCTGGGCATCCCTTTGGACGCCCAGGGCCATGGCCTACCGGCACGAGATGGGCATCGAGCACGATGCGGTCGCCATGGCGGTGGTCGTCCAGTTGATGGTCGAGTCGGATGTGTCCGGCATTCTCTTCACCGCCAACCCGGCCACCGGCGAGCGGTCGGAGATGATCATCAACGCCAGCTTCGGCCTCGGCGAAGCCGTCGTCGGCGGCCAGGTGACACCCGACACGTACACGGTCGACCGCGAAACCATGCAGGCCACGGACACGATCATCGGCGCCAAGGAGCAGAAGATCGTCGCCGACGGCGACCAGGGCACGAAGCTTGAGGATATCGCCGAAGAGGAACGCGGCGAGTCCTCCCTGTCGGACGAAGCCATCGAGGAACTGGTCGCCCTCGCCCTCAAGGCGGAGGCGCACTTCGACGGGGTTCCCCAGGACATCGAGTGGGCCTACGCCGGCGGCAGGCTCTACATGCTGCAGTCGCGGCCCATCACCAATCTGCCCCCGCAGCCCATCGAGGTCGAGTGGGAGCCGCCGCCGCCCGCGCAGATCCTCGCGCGCAGGCAGATCGTCGAGAACATCCCGGACCCCTGCACGCCGTTGTTCGACGAGATGTACCTGTGGGTGGGTCTCGAGACCGGGAAGGACGGCGAGCCCCGAAAGAGCATCATGGAAGGTGGCGGCCCGATGTTCATCTCCATGCACGGCTATGCCTATCAGCGTTTCGACTGGCCCTTCATCATCCAGGCGCGCAAGGAACGGCTTACCGAAGCCATGACCGAAGCGGAACTGGATGCGGCCGAGATCAAGGCCGAGGCGGAAGAGGCGGAGGCCGAGGGATACGCGGATCGCGCCGACCGGGCCGGGAAGAAACTCAGCGAGCGAATGAAGCGCGGCGCGATACCTTCGCATCGGCCTGGTGCAAATGAGCAGGCCAAAATGGCCGAACACGACATCGGCCTGTTTCTTGACTCGCTCTCCAACGAGGATCGCTCGGCCTACAAGGACTGGGCGGCTTCTTCGGGCCTCAACGACGTGACCGCCCTCGTCACCAAGCCGGAGAGCCAGAACCCGACCTTCGGCGCGTTCAACCGGACCCAGGTCAACGAGAACCAGATCAAGGATTTCTACGACTGGGCGAAACCCATGATCCTGGCGACCCGGGAGAAGTGGGAGCAGCTGGACGTGGCCGATGCGTCCGACGAGCAACTGCTCGAAGGCATCCGCGAACTGGCCATCGCCGGTGGCAGTTTCTGGAGTGGCAACGGCGGCCACACGTTCGGCGTGGCCAAGTCGACCGACGATCAGCTGCAGGCATTCCTGCGCGAGACCCTCCCGGATCACCACTTCACCAGCGGCCAGTTCCTGTCCGGATTCAAGGGCAAGACCATGGAAGCCAATGAGCACCTGTTCACGATCGCGAGCCAGATTCGCGAGGACGAAGCCCTGTCGGAACTGGTCATCACCACGCCGCCCAAACGGTTGATGCAGACCCTTGAGGCTACACCGGCGGCAGCGTCCATTGTCGATGCGATCAACGGCTACCTCGACATCTACGGGCACCTGGGCTACAGCCTGGACTTCGCGGAGCCGCTGCCCCTCGAGGATCCCTCCGGGCTCCTGGCAACGCTGAAAACGATGGTCTCGGACGAGAACTACAACCCCAAGAACCACGAGATGGAGGCAACCCGGAAACGCGAGCAAGCGATGGCGGACATCCTCGAGCTACTCGACGGCCTGCAGTACTGGCAGTTCCGCTTCCGGCACTGGTTTACCCACCGTTTCTACTTTATCCGCGAAGAGGTGATGTTCTACCTGTACCAGGCTTGGCCCGCGCTGCGGCCCCTAGCGCTGGAACTGGGCCAGCGGCTTAAGGATGTCGGCACCCTCCCGGACCGGGACCACGTCTTCTACCTCAGGTTCGACGAGCTCAAGCAAGCGGCCACCGCCCGCAAGCAAAACGAGGCCGTTGCCGAGCTCCGCCAACTAGCCGAGGAGCGGTTTGAGCTCCGGGAGCAACGGAAGCGCTTGCATCCGCCGGGCACCGTGCCCTTCGATGCGAGCGCCGATCCGGGCGTCAAGTTCAAGGAGACCCAGTTCGTCAACGATCCGAACTCGGATACCATGATCGGCGTGCCCGTCAGTCCCGGGACGATCGCGGCGCCTGCGAGCCTCATCAACTCGCCGGCCGAGTTCGATCAGATGCGGCCCGGTTCGATCCTGGTCTGCCCGATGACCAATCCGGCCTGGACGCCGCTCTTCGCGCACGCGTCCGGGCTGGTCACGGACATGGGCGGCATCCTGGGCCACGGCTCCATCGTCGCCCGGGAATACGGCATCCCGGCTGTAGTGGGGACCGGCACCAGCACCCAGCGAATCAAGCATGGCCAACGGATCAGCGTGGACGGCGACGTCGGCACCGTGAAGCTGCTGGAAGATACGTAGGGGACGGGCCTAGGAGTCTGCGCCGCAGCAACGGCGCGGACGCGCCGTCGATGGGCGCGGAGTCCTGGGGCGGTGGGGCTGGGGCCAGACGGGGAGGAATCGAGCCGTCTGGCGGCGTTGTCCCGTCCCGCGCGGGCCGAACTTTGGATCTCTAAAGAAGGCGCCGCAGACATTCCGTGGATCTTGCGAACGATCCGCGACCGTCGTTGCCTGCAGAATAGATGCTGGCGACAACCTCCGTGGCGCCAGCGTCGAAGAACGTCTCCAGCTGCGCCGCGACCTCGCTTTCATTGCCTACCACAGCGATGTCACCGGGATTCCCGATTCCTTGCGCATCCAAGTGGCGACGATAGGTCGGTAGCTCGCCGTAGATGCCGTAGACCTCATTGGCTCGCGCCACGGCTTGTTCCTTGTCATCGTGGACGCAAACGGGCAGTCCTACTGCAATCCGAGGAGCGTCTCTACCAGCATCTTCCGCTGCCTTCATGGTCTCTGGCACCGTGTGATCGTGGATGGTTTCTTGACTAACCATCCAAGTCACTACCCCGTTGGCGACATGACCTGCAGCTTTTCGCATCTCGGGAGTCAGAGCGGAGACAATCACTTTGTATGGCTGGGGTTCTGGAAAATCCAACTCGATTCCTGCGTCCGCGTTTTCATCATCCTCAAGTTCAGCGTCATCGGATTTCTCTGATTCCTCGACTGTGCTCAGATAATCACGAATGTGTCGAACGGATTCATCGTAACTCGACCCCAACGTCTCGTACTCTAATTCGGCCGTGGGTCCGATACCCAAAACCAGGCGTCCACCCGCCAAGACATTCACTGTCCATGCTTGATGCACACCGGGGTGACGAGGGTAAGTGCTGCCCGGCTGCCGTTCTCGATCCTTATCTGATCGCCACAGGATTGATCACGGCCTGCACCGCCCCTTCGAACCGCGGCTGGCCCAGCACGAACAGGAACTCCCATCCCTCGTCCGCCGCCAGCGCCCGGACATCCATGTTCTCCAGGATGTAGATGCCGTTCTTGGCCAGCAGTTCGGGGTGGACCGGGAACATCAGTTCGGGGTTCTCGTGAGGTACCGCCTCGAGGCCCCAGGTATCTGCCCCGACTGCGACTACGTCCAGGCTCGCGAGGTATTTGGCACCGCCCATGCCGAGCCCGGGTTCGCCGCCCATGAAGGTCTCGTTGTCCACCCCGGCGAGGTTGAGCCAGCCGGTGTGGAAGAGCACCACGTCGCCCTTGCCGATCTCGACGCCCTGTGCGGTGGCCTGCGCCTTGATCTCGGCCTCGTTGAACACGGTGCCTGCCGGCAACGGGTTCTCGCCGAAGTGGCGGGTCATGTCGAGGAGCACGCCGCGGCCGACCATCGGCGGGATCTTCTCGATGGAGAGCGCCGTGAGTCCCTTGGTCGTGACGAAATCCTTGGCGTGCAACCCGTTGTAGTAGACGTGGTCGATGCCCATGTGGCCTAAGCCGTCAAGCTGGCTGCCGATTCCCATCCAGGTGTAGAGCAGGTCGTCGTTGCCCGTCGCCCGGTTCGCGCCCATCGTGGGTCCGAGATCCTGTCCCGGTTGTATGACCGTGATCGCGTAGTGCCGAGGCGGATAGGCGGGCGACTCCCAACCGGTGACGACGCCGAGGGCATAGGTCTTGCCGGTCTTCACCAACCGGGCCGCCTCGACGACCTTGTCCGGCGACAGGTGGTTGACGGCACCGAGCGTATCGCCTTCGCCGTGTACGGACGGATACCAATCCGCCTCTTCCGCCGATGTGACTGTCGCGACCGCCAGAACGGCACCAAGGATGTAGATGTTCCGCATGTCTCCCCCATGGGACGCTTTGGAATGAGCGATGATAAGCCCGTGGGACCAAAGGGAGGCCGCCGGTGACCAAACCGAACATCGTCCTGTTTTTCCCCGACCAGCACCGGGGCGACGCGATGGGCTGCGACGGCAACCCGGTCGTGCAGACTCCCCACCTCGACCGCCTCGCGGACACCGGCGTGCTGTTCGAGCGTTGTTACACGAGTTCGCCGCTGTGCATGCCCGCCCGGGCCTCGCTGATCACCGGGCAACCGGTCAATGCCCACGGCGTCTGGGGCAACAACCTCGTCGAAGCCGACCGCCATGGACCGAGCCATGTGCGGAGCATCCGCGACGCCGGCTACCGCACGGCGATCATCGGCAAGACCCACCTCTACCCCAATCACCGCAACGACGGCCACACCCGGGAGCACGCTCACAAGCTCCGTGACTGGGGCTACCAGGACATCCACGAACTGCGCGACGTCGTGCCATCGGAACGCTGTTCCTGCTACTACGCGGACTTCCTCGCCGAACGCGGTCGCCTCGGCGTCTACCAGGACTACGCGCGGCTATGGTGGACGGGTGCCTTTCGGGGTGCGCAGCCCTGGGAGGACCCGCCGTCGCCGCTGCCTGCCGACGAGCACATCGACGTCTACTGCGCGTCCCGGGCAGCGTCGTGGATTCGCGACGACCCGGGAGGTCGGCCGTTCTACCTGCAGGTGTGCTTCACAGGTCCCCATACGCCGTTTGACGCACCCCCCGACTTCCGATCCATGTACAAGCCGGAAGAGGTGCCGCTACCGATTCTCGCCGCACCGCAGAATCCGGTCTCGCCCCAGGTGGCCGAGATGCTCAAGTCGGCCCGTCTCGACGGCATGACCAAGACACACGCCCGCATGATGGTCAGCCACTACTACGCGAAAGTGACCCTGATCGACCACGGCGTCGGCATGGTCCTCGACGCCTTGGCCGACAAGGGCATCCTGGACGACACCTGGGTGATATACACCTCGGACCACGGCGAGATGCTGGGCGACCATCGGCTGAAGCAGAAGAAGGTGTTCTACGAAGGCGCGGCGCGGATTCCGCTGATCGTCCGCCCGCCCGGCGGCACCTTGGGGAGACGCACGAGGCAGCTAACCGACCACGTGGACATTTGTGCTTCCCTGACCGAGGCGGCGGGTGCCGGAGCGGTCGGCGAGAGCCCGGGTCGTTCGTTCGTCACGGGCGCCGAGGTCGTTGACGACGATTCGGGCAAACGCTACGTGTGGAGCGAAGTCGAGTCCTACTATTCCATGGCGCGCGACGATCGCTACAAGATGACGGTGGACTCCGCGTCCCGCCGCCCGGTCGAACTCTATGACATGCTCGAAGATCCGTGCGAACTCGCAAACCTCGTGGTCGAATCCGGCCACCGTATCGTCCGAGATCGTTTCCTGGAGGAAGCGTTTCCGGCGCTTGGCTTCGATGCCGCCAAGCTTGATGGGTTCCAACGCCGCTTGGCGAGGGGTCAATACCGCGACACGTTTGCCCGTGATCTCCTTCGTCGGTTCAACTGAGCGACGATCATGTTGAATGTGGCTAATCTCGCCACATGAGTTGACCGGACGCGCGATCAGTTGCCAGTATGGTTTCCTTATGATGCTGTTTATCTTGGAGTTGTTGTTCTGGCACGGGTTTTGACAGCAAGCGGCATGGACGCAGCACCAACGAAGGAGTATCCATGCGAAAGGCTCATGCTGGCACAGCGACCGTGGTGGTTGCCTTGATGGCGACCGGGGCGGTGGCGGAGACCGAACAACAGTCGTTCGAGGCGGCGGCGGGCGGACGTTTCGTCCTCGATGCCGACTGGGGCAAGGTCGAGGTCGAGACCTGGGACCGCGATGTGGCGGATATCGTCGTGGAGCGGACGGACGAGCTCGAGTCCCTGGAGTTCGACGAGCAGGAGGGGACGATCACCGTTCGTGCACGCAAGAAGGAACGCGGCATCTTCGGGTGGTTCCGTTCCGATGACGCGCCGTTGTTCCGGGTGACGGTGCCGCGACGTTTCGACCTCGACCTGACGACGGCCGGGGGCAAGATCCGCATCGCAGACATCCACGGAGAGGTTGCCGCCAGAACCGCCGGCGGCGGCGTAGAGATCGGCGAAGTGGCGGGTTCGGTCCACGGGCGGACTGCCGGCGGTTCCATCCGCATCGCCGATGCGACCGGTGCCGTCGATGTCGGAACCTCGGGCGGCACGATCCGGTTAGGCCGTGTCGGCGGTCCGGTGCATGCTCGGACGACCGGCGGATCGATCCACGTCGACGATGCCCAAGGATCCGTATCGGCACACACCACCGGGGGATCCATCAGGCTCGGGGAGGTCGGCGGCACGCTCGACGCGAAAACCACGGGTGGCTCCATCCGCGCCACGCTCGCGCGACAACCGGAAGGAGATTCCAAGTTGCGTACCACCGGGGGCAGCATCGACTTGGCCGTGTCGGAAGACGTCGGCGTGGACGTTGACGCCCGGACGACCGGCGGCAGGGTTTCGTCGGACCTGCACATGGCGGCACCGGCTTCCCAATCGAAGTCAGCGCTGGTGAGCGAGGTCAACGGAGGTGGACCGAAACTGACGTTGCGGACCACCGGCGGGTCGATTCGTCTACGTACGCCCTAGGGGCGACCGCATCGCTCCCGAAGGCCGTGCGGTGGCCCGCGTCGGGACATCCGCGTTGGCCTAGGTCATACGGTACGAGAATGCGCCAGCATTCTCGAAACGCGCCCGAAGGGCGCGCCTGCGGCCCAAACCGCTCGGTGGTATAACGGCGCGTTGGTCAGTCTGGACGAGGACGCGTGATGGATTTGATGAACCCATGCGGTGCCTTCGACGTCAAGTCGACCCCGCTCGCACCCCGCATCGAGTTCGGTCCGGATGCGACTGTCGGTCTCTTCGCAAACGACAAGAAGAACGCCGATGCGCTCCTCGAACACGTTGGGCGGGGGCTTCGGGAGTCCCATGGCGTCGAACGGTTTCGTTGGTTCCGGAAGGAAGCGACCCAGCCGGCGGCGTTCACGGACGAGTTCATCGCCGAATGCCATGCCGTGGTGGGCGCCGTGTGCGACTGAGGATCCTGCACGTCGTGGTGTATCCATGACTGCATCGAACTCGAGAAACGCGGCATCCCGACGGTGGCCGTGTGCACCGACGAGTTCTTCGCCCTGGCCAAGACCGAGGCGATGGGCTGGGACATGCCGGGTTTGCCGCTCGCGGTGGTGCCGCATCCCCTGGCGAAACGAAACACCGAGGAGTGCCGTGATTTCGCCTTAGGCGTGCTCGGGGAGATTGCGGAGGCGCTGACCGCCGATCCCGGTTTGCTGGCCGCGAAGTACCGCGACAAGACCGTGCCGACGGATGGCCGACGTCGCTACCGGTCGCTCTTCGAGAGCGAGTTCAACGCGCCGGATGCACCGCCGACCTTCAGGGGGCCGGATTCCATCGAAGCCATGAACCGGGTGTTCTACCGACGTGGCTGGACGGACGGATTGCCCGTGCTGCCGCCAACCCCAGGGCGCGTGGAGGCAATGCTTGCCGGGCGGAATCCCGACGAGTTGGCCGGGCTCGTCGAACCCCGGCTGGGCCGGGCGACTTTGGCCAAGATCGCAGCGAACGCGGTCATGGCGGGCTGCGACCCGGCGCACTTCGCCGTCGTTCTCGCCGCTGTCCGGGCCATGATCGATGAGAGCTTCAACCTCAAGGCCCTGCAGTCGACCACGCATTCGTGCACCGTGGCGTGCCTCGTGGGCGGACCGGTAGCGGACGAACTCGAGGTCAACGGGGCGTACAACGCCTTCGGCCAGGGCAGTCAGGCCAACGCGGCCATCGGTCGCGCCATACGCCTCGTGCTCACCAACATAGGTGGTGCCTCGCCGGGGGCATTGGATCGGTCGACCATGGGATCGCCCGCGAAATACGCCCTGTGCTTCGCGGAGAACCTAGAGGCAAACCCGTGGCCTTCCTATCACGAGGAGTTGGGACTCGACCCGGCCGACAGCCACGTCACCGTGTTCGGCGTGGAGGGACCTCACAACGTCAACGACCACTATGGCCGCACGGGCGAGGAAATCCTGCTGACCATCGCCGGCACCCTGGCGTCGCCAGGCGCGAACAATTTCTACCTAGCCGGGCACCCCGTGGTGGTCATCGGACCGGAACACGCCGAAGTCATCGCGGCCGACGGTTTCTCCAAGATGGACGTGAAACGGTTCCTGAGCGAACGGGCGATCGTGCCGCGCGGGGTTGTCTCCGACGCCATGGCCGATGCCGTGGCGGATCGCAATCCCTCACAGCTACTAGGGGAACGCGCCGCCGACGGCGTGCGGTTCGTGACCGATCCGGACCAGCTGATCGTGCTGGTCGCGGGTGGCGCGGGCCGCCATTCGGCTGTTCTGCCCACCTTCGGCGGATCGACCCATGCGGTTACGCGGCGAATCGAATAGCCCGCTGTAGGAAATATCGCACGGCAATTTCCGCCGATTCGCACATCGTCACCGGTCTCTCTCGCTACCGCTCGGGAACCCCGATGACGACCATGGTCAGTCCATTGGCACGGCTCCGAGAGATCGAATTGTGGTACGTTTCGGCCATGCGCAACGCGACCGTTCCACGGTCGCAGGTCGGCGATGCCGGCGACCACTCGGAAGTAAGTCCCATGCGACGATCCCAACAGAACACCCCGTCCTCAGGTGTGCGGCAAAGCCGTCCTGCCCGTCGCCCGCCCGCAAAACCCCTGTCGGTAGTCCACGCCGCGGCGCTGTACCAACCGGTGCCGCCGGTCGGTTGTGACGACGACGGCTATCCGTACGAGGACTCCGCGACCGTGGACAATTCGGACCACAACGTCGTAGCGGGCTACATCAAGTATGTGGTGGGGGACCGGTACGGCGACCGGGACGACGTGTTCGTGGACATCGACATAGGGCTCTATTTCGAACAGGGCAATCGATCGGCCCTTGTCGCACCGGATGTCCTCGTCGCGTTGGGGGTCGAGGGCGGCAGCCGGAATTCGTACAAGATCTGGGAGGAGGGCAAGCCGCCGGATCTCGTCGTGGAGGTGCTATCGGACAGGACTTGGCGGAAAGATCTGCGCGACAAGCCGGGCCTTTACGAAGCGCTTGGCATCGCCGAGTACTGGTCCTTCGATCAGCACCGCGTCAGCAATGATCCACCGCTTCGGGTACGGCGCCTCGCGAACGGCGCCTATCACGTCGAGGGAGACGGCATGACGGGGCACAGCGCGGTCCTGGGTCTCGACATCCGCGTCGAAGGCACCTTGCTGCGATTGCACGACCCGGCGACAGGCCTCGATCTCCCCTACTACAACGAGGCGGCGGCCATGTACCGTCAAGCGCAAGTGCGTGCCGCGGCCGAAGGGGAAGCGCGGGAAGCGGCAGAACGGCGCATCGCCGAGTTGGAGGAACAATTGCGCCGATCCAAAGAAGCTTAGCCCCTACGGTTCGGACGTGGCAGCGTTTCCTTCGTGCACTAGGCGATTAACCAACGGCGCGACCGCCATGACCGCAACACCGATCCCCACGCCCCACCACCCCAGGGTGGCGAAAGTGTCGGTGTAGATCGGTAGCGACACGACCGGATCGACCTCGGCCCCGGGTACCCGGTCGATGGCCGCAAAACCCGCGATCCAGCCCGCCAGATACTGCGCGGCTGCCCCGGATAGGAACCAGACGCCCATCATGAGGCCCACTACCTTCACGGCGGAAAGGCGGGTCACCATGGAGAGGCCTACCGGGGACAGGCAGAGTTCGCCGGTGGTGTGCAGGAAGTAGGCGAACACCAGCCAGAGCACGGCGACCTGCCCGGCGCCGTCGGCGAACGACGCGCCGACGACCAGCACCAGGAACCCCAGCCCCGCCTGCAGGACGCCGAGGCCGAACTTCATGGGCGTCGAGGGTTCGATGCCGCGTTTCGACAGGATGTCCCAGACCATGGCGAAGGCGGGTGCCAGCAGGATGATGAATGCAGGGTTGAAGAAGCCCATCTGGGCCGCCTGCATCTCGATCCCGACCAACGTCGTCTCGACGTTGCGCTCGGTGAACAGCACCATGGATGTGCCCGCCTGCTCGAACAGCGTCCAGAACACCACCGACACGGCGGTCAGCATCAAGACAACGAACATGCGGTCGCGTTCGACCTTGGTGCACTTCGCGAGCGAGTACCAAACGATCCCGAGGACGGCCGCGCCAGCGGAAAGAGCCAAGAGGCCGCCGACGAAATCCCGCCATTGCATCAGCCACCACGCGCATCCCACCGCGACGAGGCTGGCCGCATAGATCCAATGCTCCTTGGTGATGCCCGCCACCCGGCTCGCCAAACGCTCCGGTGACGACGCTTCGCCCGCGCCGTGGAAGTGGCGCTGGCCACCCAGGAAGCAGAACAAGCCGGCCAGCATGCCGATGCCGGCCAGGCCGAACCCGTATTTCCAGCCGTAGGCCTGTCCCAGCCAGCCGCACAGCAGGATGGCAGCCAGCGCACCGAGGTTGATGCCCATGTAGAAGATGGTGAAACCCTGGTCCCGGCGTGGATCCTCGTCGGCGTAGAGTTGGCCGACGATGGTCGAGATGCTCGGCTTCAGGAAGCCGACGCCGATGATGATGAACGCCAGCGCCAGGTACATGATCGACAGGGCGCCGTCGTCGCGGTTCAGCACGCCATCGACGACGGTGGCCGGTTCGCCTTCGAAGGCCATCAGGACGTGTCCGCAGCAGAGCAGGATCGCGCCACACGTCACTGCCCGGCGAAAACAGAGAGACCGGTCCGCGAGGAAGCCGCCGATGATCGGCATCAGGTAAA
>JAPOYW010000042.1:0-5517 GCA_026706425.1 Gammaproteobacteria bacterium | reverse complement strand
GTGCCGACAAATACCAGAAAATGATGATTGGAAAGATCATCATCGAGCAACCCGGCGAAACCCGAGATACCGGTCCGCGATGAAGCCGCCGATGATCGGCATCAGGTAGACCAGCGAACCGTAGGTGGCGACGACGCCCGCCGAGACCCCATCGTCGAACAGGAAATGCTGCGTGAGGTAGAGCACCAGGAGCGCCCGCATGCCGTAGAAGCTGAACCGCTCCCACATTTCCGTGGCGAAGCAGATGAAAAGGCCAGTCGGATGTCCGAGAAGCTCGCTGCGGGCGGGTTCGGCTGCTGCGTTCATGGGTGTCCGGTTTGTCGCGTAGCCGACAATCGGCTAGTCGACTGCGGAAATCAACGGTCTCCCCTGGAGGGGCTCTGGTATTCAGGCCGTGTCGCGAACGTCGGGTCCGTCAAGGCTTCAAGAAACGCGAGAAGTTCGACACGTTCCGTCGGCGTCATGTCGAACCCTTGGACGAACTGGCTCTTGTAGGTGTTGGCGCGTCCGTCGCCCGCGTGTCGGCCGCTCTCGATGTTGCGTCCGCCGGCGGCATAGAAGTCGAGCACCGCGCCGAGGTCGGGCAAGCTGCCGTCGTGCATGTACGGCGCCGTGAGGGCGACGTTGCGCAAGGTCGGTGCCCGGAAGGCGCCCCGATCGCCAGGATCGCCGGTCAGGTCGTGCAATCCCTGGTCTTCACGCGGATAGGCGTTTTCGCCGCCGACGTTGTAGAGCCCCGTGTTGTGGAATGCGTTGTCGAGGATGGCGACGCTCTGGTGTGTGCTCGACTGGGTGAAGTTGAAGCCGCCGTGGCAATGATGACACTCGAATCGTTCCGAGAAGAAGAGCTGCAGACCGTTGATCGCCACCGTATCGAGCGCATCGTCCTGCCCCGCGTACGCGTAGGCGTCGAACGGCGACTCGAAGGAGACCAGTGATCGGACGAAACACGCGAGCGCATCGACGATGTGGGTGAACGCCAAGGGCTCGCCATCTGGGAACGCGTCGCCAAAGAGCTGGTGGTAGACGGGATCTTCCCGGAAGCGCCCGAGGACCTCGCGTTCGTGGCCGGCGATACCGAGTTCCACGGGGTTGTCGCCGAACATGGGGACCAACACCTGTTGTTCGATGGTCGTGATTCCGGGATGCGCCCACATCAGGGTGTCGTTGTAGGCCGCGTTGACGAGTGCGAGCGTGTTACGCCGATTGACGCCACCCGTCGAACCCACGGCTCGCTTGCGCGGTTCGGTGAATGCGAACTCGGGTCGGTGGCAGGTCGAGCAGGCCTGCGTGCCGTTTCCCGAAAGCCGGGGGTCGTAGAACAGGTGTCGGCCGAGTTCGACCTTGGCAGGCGTCATCGGGTTGTTCTCGGGCACCGCGGGCTTCGGGAACCCCTCCGGGATGTTCCACTCGTACTCGTCGGGGGTTCCGCAGCCACCGCAGACCAACGTCACGGACAACGCCGATCCGGCGGTGAAACGGATGGCGTTCACGGCGCGAAACGGAACACCGTCTGGGCACTGCAGTCGTCGAGGCACCGCCCGGTGGCAGGATCCAAACCGAGATTGGCCAACAGGCTGCGGCATGCCTCGCTCTCGGCGTAGGCCACCATGCAATTGTCATCCACCGTCGTGTCGATGTGCGCCAGAAGGGCATCGAGGTCGACGGCGATGGTCCCGGCCTCCGGCGCATCGCTCGCGAGGCGAATGCGTGCGGCGTTGGGTTCCCGGCACGGCTCGTCGGGTGGGCGCACTGCGGAAGCGGAAACGCATCCGGTGCTGCCGAGGTGGAAGGACCAGTCGTTGCCGATGGCGAGGCGGACGAACTTGTAGCCGGACTGCCAGGTCCAGAACATCGCAGGCACGTTGAGGGGCGGCGCGGCGGCCAGAGGGTTGCCGTGATTCCGCTCGAACGGGACGCCAAGCAAAAATTCGATGGCCTCGTAGTGACCACTGGCGACCTTGCCGAACACGACAGCGTTCTCGGTCTTGCCGCCGAGCGCGACCATGGCTGTGCCGTCGTTCTGCCATGCATTCGCATCGAGACGTACCGGCACGACGCGTCCCTGCCCTTGGATCATCGCCAGATCGGATACGTAGAAGCTCAACCGGGCGTCGTCCGCCCGGGTCGAGCGCATCTCGAAGGCGAGCCTGACGGAGGTCTCGTCTGGATGGCAAGCGCCGAGACCAAGCGTGACGGTTGCCAACATCCAACCGACGAGGCGGCGCGGGCGTATCCGGGATGGGATGTCCGTGCGGCCTGGAAGCTGCGTGGTCGGTGCCGTTTTGGTAATTTGCGATCCCATCAACGGGTTGCCGGAGTATTCGTGACCCGCGCTCTGGTCATAGCGTTGTTCGTCCCGCTACTGCTCGCCGACGTCGCACGCGGCGACGATGCTATACCCCGGTATGTCGCCCAACAAGGCGAGGACCGCGGAGACTGCTCGCTGCCCGTGCGGCCTTGCCGGACCATTCAATATGCCCTCTCCGTGGCTGGCAAGGGCGACCAGGTGCGGGTGGCTGGCGGGTCCTATCAGCTATCCGACGTTGGTGATGCCTTGGTAGTCGTGGCGGGCGCGGTGGACGTGCGAGGCGGTTTTGATCGCTTCGACCACTTCCTGCTGCAGTCGCCGGAGACCAATCGAACATCCTTGACCGGGGTGCCCGTTGCCTTCCGAGCTCATCTGGACGCACTGGGGTTCCATGTCGTCGCCGACCGGAAGATGATCGACGCGACTGCGAGCGCCGCTATTGATGGCTTCGAAGTCACTCAGGTCGGGCAGGGCGCCGCACCTTGTAGCGACAACGTCGCTGGCGGGTACCCGTGCAAAGACGTCGACCTGCTCTACCACTTGGCACGGAGCGATCTGTCGTCGAGTCCAGCCAGCATTGCGGATGTCTGGGGATTCGTCGACCTCAACACCCAACGGGAATACGCGCTTCTCGGCATGATGAACGGCCTTGCGGTGGTCGACGTCACCGACCCGACGGCACCGTTCGAAGTCGGGACCGTGCCTGGAGCACTCTCCGGTTGGCGGGACGTTAAGGTGACGCAACGCTACGACGTTGCCGAGGACCGTTGGAACACCTACGCGTACGTCAGCACCGAATATGGTGGCCGGCTCGTCGTTGTCGACCTCACGGGACTACCGAACCACGTGCGACTCGCCCGGCGCTCCGACACGTCCGCCCACAACGTCTACGTCAGCAACGTGGACTACACCACCGGTGTGCCGTTGGACGAGTCTCGCGCTCCGCCCGTGTTGCAGGTGCTGGGAAGCCCGATCAATAGCGGCGCGGCGCGGTCATTCGACGTGCGGGACCCCTTAAGCGCGCGGCAGGTTGCCGCCACGGGCGGCGGCTATAGTCATGATGCCACCTCGATGTTGGTCGACGACGACCGCGCCGCCGCCTGCAAGGCGAAAATGGATGTCTGCGAGGTCCTTCTGGACTTCAACGAAACGGACATCGAGATCTGGGACTACAGCGAACAGCGCGCACCCGAATTACTGAGTTCCACGACCTATGACAACGCGGGGTATGTGCATTCGGGTTGGTGGTCCGAGGACGGCCGGTTCCTGTTCGTGCACGACGAGTTCGATGAGCGCAATGCGGATCTCAATACCACGGTTCGTGTGTTCGATCTCGCCGACCTCCAAAACCCCGAACTCGTTCACATATGGACGGGCCCGACGGCAGCCATCGACCACAACGGCTACGTACGCGGCAATCGCTACTACATGTCGACGTATTCGCGGGGTCTCACGGTGCTGGACATCACCGATCCGCTGGAGCCTGTCGAGGTCGGTTTGTTCGACACCCATCCGGCTTCCGACGACAAGTACTACGGTGGTGCTTGGGGGGTCTACCCCTTCCTGCCGGGCGGTAGCGTCCTGATCAGCGACATCCGGGGTGGGCTCTACGTCGTAGGGGATCGCACGCGGTCGTCGGACCACGTCCAAGTCGGATTCGCGTCCACTGCCTTCGGCGGCGAAGAGGGCGAGGGTTTGTCGATCGAGGTTTTCCGTCGTGGTGCCGGCGGAACCGTCTCCGTGGACTATGCCGTTTTCGCCGGTTCGGCAGGGGAAACGGATTTGACGACCTCCTCCGGAACGTTGTACTGGCCCCCCTCGGAAGGCCATTCCATCGATGTACAGAGCCTATCCGTTCCGCTGCTTCGCGACGACGTGGCCGAGCCGATAGAGCGCGCCTTCGTCCGACTCAGCAATCCCGCCGGCGGTGCCGTGCTGGCGGACATCAATATGGCCTACGTGTTTGTTGCCGATCCCGGCCGGGGAGCATCCGTCGGTTTCGCCGAGACGCAGATCGCCATCGACGAGACCTCCAAACGGCTGATCGCGACCGTGCAGCGTTTGGGAAGTCCATTGGGTCCGGTGTCGGTCGACTACGAGGTCGGCCCGTTGTCCGCCTCGCCGGGCTCGGACTACGTGGAAGTCGCACCCGGTCGATTGTCCTGGGCTCACGGCGACGCAACGGCGCGGACCATCGTCGTGCCGTTGTTGGAGGACAACGACGAAGAACTCGCGGAACAGTTCGAGATCCGCCTGTCGTCGCCCACCGGCGCCACCCTGGCGGACGACCGCCTCGTGGTGGACATCAATGCCGACGGCATGGCAGTCACTGGGTTCATGTTGTTCGACGACGCGACTCTGCAAGATCTGCAGCCGATACCCCAGGGCAAGCGCCTCGCCCTGGATGCCGTTGTGGAAACCACGGGATTCGCGTCGAAGTCAGGAATCCAGATGACGTGCGGAGCGTGGGGCTGACTGTCGATGGTGCCGACGAGACGCATACCGACAACGATGCACCCTACGTGTTCCGCGTCCTCGGCGACGCGCCGGCAGGCGAATACACACTGCGAGCCACGCCTTATTCGGCGAACGACCTTGGCGGGGTCTCGGGCGAGCCGCTTGTGGTCAGCTTCTCGATCGGCGACGAACCGGTTGTCCGATCGAGCGATGCCACGTTGCTGGAACTCGAACTGAACGGTGTCGATCTGGATGTCAAACCCGGCATTACCGAATACGAGACTGCCGTGGGGCCGCAGGTCGCGCGAACGACGGTATCGGCGGCGGCGGCTTCAGGGGCTACGTATGCAATCGGCCCGGACGATGCCGATGCGAACGCCGATGGCCACCAGATGGATCTCGCGGTTGGGATGAACACACTCGAAATCCTGGTCACTGCCGAAGACGGCGAGGCGAGAAGAAACTACACCGTACAGGTCGTCCGCGCCCCCTTCGTCACCGGCCCGTAGGGACGACCCTGAGACGACCCTCGCGGTCGCCGTTCAGCTGTTCGTGCTGGGCCCTTCGCCACGGCCGTAGGGGCAACCCTTGTGTTGCGCCAGGCAAAGCCTGGTGAAGGAGGAAGCCATGTAGCGACATGACGGAAACCTTCTCTGCGACCCAGCAGGTGAGAGTCCTGACCGGCCAAGGTTGGCCGACCAGCCGGAACCGAGTGTTGCGTGGTGCGGGGGCGACCCCGGCTGCGAAGC
>JAPOYW010000489.1 GCA_026706425.1 Gammaproteobacteria bacterium | reverse complement strand
CGAGTTCAAGGCGTTCTGCGAAGCGAACCCCGATCGGACCGTGGTCGTCTACGCCAATACGTCGGTCGCCGTGAAGGCCCTATCCGATTGGGTGGTGACCTCGAGCGTCGGTTTGAAGATCGTCGAACACCTTTCGGCGAGGGGGGAGAAGATCCTCTGGGCGCCGGAAAAGCACCTCGGGAACTTCATCCGCGCCAAGACCGGGGCGGACATGTTGCTCTGGAGCGGTGCCTGCGTGGTCCACGAGGAGTTCAAGTTCAAGGCGCTCGAGGACATCAAGCGGGTCTACCCCGATGCCGGCGTGCTGGTGCATCCCGAATCGCCCGCGGCGGTCATCGACATCGCGGATCGCGTGGGTTCCACGAGCCAGATCATCCAGGCCGCCCGGGAACTGCCCCACGACACCTTCATCGTGGCCACCGACCGCGGCATCTTCCACAAGCTGCGCAAGTCAGCGCCCGGCAAGCGTTTCATCGAAGCCCCGACGGCGGGCGACGGCGCCATGTGCCGCAGCTGCGCACATTGTCCGTGGATGGCCATGAACGAACTCGAAGCCCTGGCGGCTACCCTGGAGAACGGGGACAACGAGATTCACGTCGAACCGGAAGTCGGAGCCCGGGCAATGGTGCCCCTGCAGCGGATGCTGGCGTTTCGCCCGTAGCGCTCCGTAGTCGGCCCCGGCCGTGCGAAGGATGCGCCTTCGCCTACTGGTACCTGCCGTGGCGCTCCAGGACTTCGATCTTGTAGCCGTCCGGATCCTGCACGAAGAAGAAGCGCGCCAGCAACTCCCCGTCGCGGAACATCTCCTTAACCGGGTTGGGCGCCAACCCCTCGGCCTCAAACCGGCTGTGCTCGGCCTCCAGGTCCTCGACGCTGACCGCTAGATGACCGTAACCGCTGCCGTGGCTGTAGGGTTCGGCCTGATCCTTGTTCCAAGTCAGCTCAACCTCGAAGTCACTCTGGTCGTTGCGCAGGTACGCCAGCACGAAGTCGTCGAAATCAAAGCGCTGGGCCACATCAAGGCCGAAGGCCCGCTGGTAGAAGTCAATGGAGCGGTCAAGGTCGAGCACCCGGACCATCGTGTGTATCGCTTTGGCCATGGAAATCCCCCGTTCGAGACGTTCGGGGCCAGCCTATAGCGGTTCCCCGCCTGCGTCCACTCTCTGTTTAGCCGACCCTGTATCGGGGTCAGGTGGACTGTCCCAATGAAGAGCACTAGTATGGCCAACGGGTGCAGCTACCGTCTCGCAACTGAGTGACCGACCTCGCCACAACCAGACGCTATCCGAAGATCACGGAAAAAGGTCTTGCGGACTTGCGTAAACGCATCGGCGTTCCAATCACCGACACGGTGGAGCCTTGGAACTACGAAGCAAGTCGCGACGCGATACGGCACTACGCGCATGGCATCGGCGACGACAATCCGCTGTGGTGCGACCCGGACTACGCGGCAACGACCCACTACGGAACCCTGGTCGCCCCGCCCAGCTTTCTGTTTTCAACAGACCGCATCGTCTCCGGCTACTGCGGCGGTCTGCCCGGTATTCACGCCATGTGGGCGGGTGCGGCGTGGGTTTGGCACAAGCCGGTGCTGCGCAACGACGTCATCTCCACCGAGGCATACCTGAAGGATTTGATCGAACACCAAACTCGCTTTGCGGGCCGCACAATCCAGCAGATTTATCACGTCGACTTTTACAACCAACAAGGCGATCCGGTTGCGGAGGCCGATAGCTGGGTTTTCCGTACCGAGCGCGACGAAGCGCGGGAGAAGGGCACCAAGTACACCGACGTCCGCGGACTGGTCGAGCCCTATGCCGATGAGCAGCTCGCCGAATTCTACAAGCTCTACGAGAACGAGGAGGTTCGAGGAGCGACCCCGCGATTCTGGGAAGACGTCAACGAGGGGGACGAACTGCCACCCATGCTGAAAGGACCCATGACCGTCACCGGCTTCATCTGCTACGCGCAGGGTTGGGGCGGGCTCTACATTCGGGCGAACAAGCTCGCCTGGTCGTTGCAGCGAAAGCACCCCGGTCTGGGCATCAAGAATCGCTTCAACGTGCCCGACTGCCCCGAGCGCGTGCATTGGGACGAATCATTCGCACTCGAAGTCGGCGCACCGGGCGCCTACGATTACGGCCCGGAACGCTGTTCCTGGTTGACCCACCAGATCACCAACTGGATGGGCGACACCGGCTTCCTGCGCAAGAGCAAATGTCAAATCCGTCGCCACAATCCCGACGGCGACGTGCTGATCATCAACGGGCATGTCAGCCGCAAGTTCATCGAAGAGGGAAAGCACCTCGTCGAGATCATACAATCCACCGAAACCCATCGCGGCGAACCCTCCGCCACGGGGGCGTCCATCGTTGAACTGCCTAGCCGAATGCCGTGAGGCCAGTGTCCGGGTAGGAAATTGGTGCCCTGCGCGCCTCGGGAGTCGTCGCCCGACCGATGCTTGGCAACCAATGCTTGCGTTCCACTGCAACTTATGCTTGCGTTCAACCGCAAATTCCTCAATGATTGGGGGCACTTGTCTGCAAGAGGGGGAGATAAGATGATGCCATTGTCAATAAATCCGCAAACGGTTCTTGGCGCGGCATTCGGCGCGCTATTGCTTGCACTGTCCATTCCAACAGCCTACGCCCAGTCCGGCGCGGGAGCCCAAGCCAACGAGGGAGTTATCGAAGAGGTTCTCGTCACCGCCCGCAAACGCGAAGAATCGGTGTTGGAAATTCCCGAGTCGCTGTCGGTGATCACCGGCGAAGACATCAACCGCCAGAATGTAAAAGCTTTGAAGGACATCGGCTTTAAGGAACGTCTCCATACGGGGCCTCGGTGCCTTCGGCAACACTCAGGGAGTTGGCTTTTACCTCGATGACGTGCAACTCTTTTCCGATGCGTCCTCGCGCTTCGGCGATCTGGCGCGCATCGAAGTGCTGAAAGGCCCGCAGGGCGTACTGTATGGCGGCAGCAACATCGGCGGCGCCGTCAAATTCGTCAGTGCCCGGCCCGACGCGGAGGCGGCATTCGGCCGCGTCAAGGTGCTAGGCGGCCAGCAGGGCATGATCGATGTGGAGAGCAGCGTGAACGCGCCGCTCGGCAACAGCGGCTGGGCCATGCGGTTGTTCGGCTTCGGTTCCAGCCACGACGGCTTCATCAAGAACCGCAACGCCGTGCGGCACAACGGCCACCGTACCAGCAACAAGACGGACTCCGGCGAAACCGAAGCCTACGGTAGCCGGGTCATGATCGGCGGGCCCCTGACGGAGCGGCTGTCAATGTTGGTGACCGCGCGCTGGAACGAGTACGACGGCCCGAACAACACCTGGAGCCGGGAACTGAAAGTCGAGGACTGGGACTACCCCACCACCATCAATACCGGGCCGGAAAACCCGCGTCACGAGCGCCGCACCTATGCGGGCATGGTGGAATTGACCTGGGAACTGGATAGCTTCGACATCGTTTCCGTCTCGTCGTTCACCGACACCCACAGCAACCGCTACAGCGATGTCGACGGCACCCCGGAGTTCCTGCTCGACCTGTTCCGCCCAGAGAAGATGAACGTGCTCACGCAGGATCTGCGCTTCACGTCGACCACCGACTCGCCCCTGCAGTGGATCGCCGGTGTCTATTACTCGCTGTATGACGAGAACATGGACTCCGACCTGATCATCTGGGACAGCCGGGTAACGGCCGACGGCCGGCTCGACGGCGTGCTCGGCTGCATCGCCGGAGATCTCTGCAGCGGCCTGTGGGCCGGGGAAATCGTTCCTCCGGAGGAAGAGGCCGAAGCGTTTCACCTGCCCTTCGAGTACCGGCGGCGCGACAAGAGCCACTTGGCCGCATACGGCAATGTCACCTATGACATGGACGAGTGGGAGGTTGCCCTGGGCATCCGCATCGACCAGTGGAAGAACAAGAGCCTGAACTACGACGCCGGTATCGAGAGCAGCCTGAAGGAAACGGAAGTGCTGCCGCGTGCTTCCATCACCCGGTGGATCGACGACGACAACATGGTCTACGCCACCGTCGCGTTCGGCTACGAGCCCGGCGGGTTGAACATCGGTGCGGATTTCGGGCTGCTGCCGTTTGATGCCGAAAAAGCCACCAGCTACGAGGTCGGCTGGAAGGGCCGCTGGATGGACGGCCGCGCCAGTGCCTCAGTCGCCGGTTTCTACATCGACTACAACAAGCGGCAGGTCGAATATCACATCGCCACCCCCCAAGGGCCGGTGGAAGGCATCGGCAACTTCGGCGACTCGCGGCAATTCGGATTCGAGGCCGACCTGACCGTGCAGGTGAGCGAGGACCTGACGCTCAGTTTCGCCGCCGGGGCGATCGATGCCGAATGGACGGGCGAGACCCTGGCCTACGACATCGACTTCGACGGCGAAAAGCCGCCGAACGTGCCGGAGTTCAGTTGGAACATCAACGCCGATTACCGCAAGCCCATCAACAACGGCATGGACTTCCTGCTCGGTGTGCAGGTCAGCAAGAACGGCGCCTACGACACGGTGCAGGCCTACTACCCCCTCACCAACCCGAGCTTCACGATCATCAACGCGCAAGTGGG
>JAPOYW010000291.1 GCA_026706425.1 Gammaproteobacteria bacterium | reverse complement strand
TGGATGAGGCCCATCACCACCGCGACCGGGATCCACAGCACGAACACCAGCGCCGTCAAGCGGCCCGCGAGCAGGCCTACCGTGCCGATGGGCCGCGCGTCGAGGACTTCCGCCATGCGTTCCCGCTGATCCCGGGCCCGAACGTCGAACGCCAGGAAGACCATGCCGATGATCAACACCACAGCCATCACCATGCCGATGGAGGTCACCAGCACCTTGGGTCCGAACGATCCGAGGGTGGACGCGAATCCGGACAGGGCGTGCATGCCCGCGTACTGAACATAGCTCAGCACGCCCAACAGCATGGTCAGGGCCACGAACACCCACGTTCGCGCCATCCTCCGCGCGGCGCGCATCTCCGCCAGCGCGACGGCCAGGAACTCCTGAACGGGATTTCGGTTCGCTCTTCCTACGGGCATAGCTACTCCTTACTGCTCCTTGTTCACGGCCATCGCCACGGTACTGACCGATGCATCCTGCGCCATTGCAAGGCCAGACGGACGCCAGCGCACCGCATCGGCAAGCACCAGATCGCCCGACGAGCGGTTGGACACGACGAGACGCAACGGACCCTTCGGCAGGTCGAACCGTCCCAGATCGTTCCAGCCGATGTCGGCACCCGACGCGTCGAAGGCCACCGTGTGCTTCTCGCCGCCGCCGAACTCCAGGACCATGTCGAAGTCGCCGAGCGTGCTGAGCAATTCCCGTGGCTGTCCCCGCGACCGAAGCTTGCCTTCGGACCATGTCTGGACGAAAGGCATGTGGTAGTCCAGCCGCCATTCGCCCGCCTCGGGCAACTCGGTGGAGAACACCGCCTTGGAATTGCCGTCAGCGGTGCCGGCGCGCGCCACCGTGCGCCGGTAGCGGCCCCAACTCGATGGCACGTCCTGGCGGCGCCACTCGGCGTCGACCCGGGCATCGTGTGTCCCCCACGCCTGCTCGTAGTTCGGAATCCCGTGGTCCATCTCGCCGGTCAATGGAGGGGGCTCACCGACGATGTCGCCGATGCGGAAGCCACTGCGGCGGGCGCTGCGTTCCACGACGAAGCCGGCGTCGAGATCGTCGACCACGATACCGGGCTGTGGCGGCGGTTCCCAGGTGCTCCGTCGTGCCCCGGAGAATCCATCGCTCGGGGTTTCGTCCGCCGTTGCCAAAGCAAGTCGGACATCGCCGCGGTTCAGCGACAGGTAGGGGGCCATCGACGCCAGGATCACCGGACTCGCCGTCACCAGGGAGACTTCCATGGAGGAATGGCCGGGCACACGCACCGGCTCGCTCAACATCGTCCCGCGTCCCTTCGTCCGCCGCCCGCGCGGTGTGAGGTAGCGCAGTCGGACGAGACCCGGCACCGGCTCGCCATTGCGGACATGGACCCTAGTCTCGAAGCGCGGCTGGCCGCGAGCGGTATCGGGCAGGCGGCGCGTCGTCGCCGCCGACGCCACGAACCCCGGGAGTCCGGCGTCGTTCAGCCAGTCGCCGAGCAACGGTCTCAGGTCCGCGCCGGCCAGCACCGCCGCCTCGTAGAACGCATCCACGTCGTAGCTGCCCCGATGCCGCAGTTCACGGAGCAGCGCGGCGGTCCGCTCCCGTCCCAGGGCATCGAAGATGGATCGCGCCACGGCGCCGCCCCGGAGCGCCAAGACATCCAATACGCCGACCGGGTCGGCGTCGGGATCCAGGCCGGCGAGCGATGTGCCAAGCGCCAGATCCCAAACCGCTGGGCGGTTCGCCACCACGTCCCGAAACCCCCGTTGCCCCGTGTCGATTCCGAGTGCTCTCGATGTCGCGAACGCCATCCGACGCAACGACGTCGCGCGATCCGGCGTGAAGACGTGTGCGGAAAAGAAGCCGGGTGCGCCACTCAACACCAGGTCGGCCAGTTCCTCCACGACGAACTCTAGCGCGGTGGCCGCCATCCCGTCCGCCGCGACGCCGGTCTGGAACCGCACGAGATTTCGCTCCAAGCCGACGAAAGGATCGCCGCCCGCATAGTCGTTTCTGAAATAACGCTCTAAGGCCTTGATTTTGAACTCTTCCCCGTCGGCGCCGTCGGCCCTTTTCTTGGCGTGCCGAAATGCGAAGTCGAACCGTGCCGTCGGCAAGCTGCGTTCGTTAAGCAGCAGGACTCCCGGCAGCGCCTGCACGGTATCCATCCGCCAGCCGCCGCCGCACCGGCGCAAAGTTGCGGGTACCTCGACAACGCTCAAGCCGCGGTAGGGGTAGTCGAGGCCGGCGTTCGCCGCCTCGCCGAACAGTTCCTCGAGCCGGTCGCCGAGCGGCTCGACGGCATCCTCGAACACCGCCAGACTATCAGCATGCTCGGGGCTCATCAGGACTTCGAGTTCGACACCGGCCACCACCATGGCCCGCCGCTCGAACCTCGACGCGATCAAGGCGACCGCCGGAACCGGCGAACGGGGATTGAAGCGGAAACCGCCCTCACCCACCGCCTGACGCAGTCCCGGACCCGCCACCCGCCAACCCGCGGGCACGTCGACATCGAGATCCACTGTGTAGTAGTCGCGCGCCATGCGTCCCGGGTCCTCCATGCCGACATTGGCACCGGGGCGGGGAAGCCAGTGAACGCCCGGCATCAGCGCCACGTAGTCGGCGTCGTAGATTGACGCGTCCCGGCCGAGGAACAGCGTTACATTGCGCCGGCCGGAGCTGTCCGTCGAGAAGTCGAAGGCGCTGTCGAGATACGCGAAGGAGGGATCCGGCACGCCGTCGGCGCGCAGTTCGAGTTCGAAACCGCCATCGGCGCTCGGGGGTTCCAGACGCAACAGACCGTCGCGATGCACGGCCGCCGCCGGTTCGCCGTCAATGCGCACCTCCCGAACCGTCATCCCCGGGTTGAAACTCATCACCAGTTCCCCGCTGGCGCGGGATTCGTCGGAGGCGACAAGCCGCATCACCACATCGATCATAAGTTCGTGGCCCGGATCGATTCGTACGGTACCGGCGATATGCTCGATGTCCGCAACATCCTTCGAGGATGCATCCCGATGCACGGCCAACCAGTGCTCGCGGACCTCTACACCATTCCTCGCATCCACAAACAGGCCGACCATGATCGCCGCGCCGATCCCGATAGACACGCCTGACACGGCAAAGCGCAGGGAGCGAGGCCGGCTGTCCAGACGCGGGTGGAGCGCCGCTGCGGCGTACAGCACGCCAACGGCCCCGACGACAAGTGCTAGCCGATGCAGGAGTGTTGCCGGTTCGGCGATGCGGGGCAGAAGGTCCGATGCCAAGTTGCCGTACACCGTCAGACCGACCAGAGATGACAGGTAGAGCGGCTGCGCCTGGGCCCACAGGATCCAGGCCGCCAACAGACCGAGAGCTGCAACCGCGACCAGGATGCGGTTGCGGAGCGAAACGGCGAGCAGCACCACCACCGACACCCACGCCAGCAAGATCGGGAGCGCGTCGACGAACAGAAACGTTGCCAAGGAAGTGACTTGGACCGGCTCCGTAGGTGCACCCAAGGAACCGGCGACACCGCCGAAGGTCTGTACGAGAACCACCAGGGTCAGCGCCGCGAGGAAAGCGGTGCCGACCACCCCGAGAGTCCGTCCTAGGAGCAACTGCACATTCGAGACCGGTCGCGTGTCGAGCACTTCCACCATGCGCTCGCGGCGGTCCCGCGCCCGGACGTCGAACGCCAAGAAGACCGCGCCGAAGAGGAACGCCAGGAGCAGCAGCATCCCCACCGCCGACATGGCGAAGCGCGGCGCGGGAAACTCCGTAACGGGTGAGATCCAACCCTCCTGGGCGTGCTGGACCCCACTGCCGATGAAGAAGAACAGCGAGCCGCCTACGGCCAGCAGGCTGAAAACCCAAGTGCGGACCTGGCGCCGGGCCGAGCGCATCTCGGCAAGGGCCACGGCCCAGACCCCGGCGCAAGTCGAGACCCGCACGATCACCTACTGCCCAGGGTTCGCTCTGGAAATGCGCTAGGCTGGATCAGGCCGCGCCCTCCCCACCCGTGCCGCCCTCCGCAGGCGATTCGTCGTCCTGCCGGGCTGCCTCGGATCGGCCGCGCGCCGCCATGAACGCCAGATAGGCTTCCTCCAGCGTCGGCGCGTCCACGGGCTTGCCGCCGTCGGGCATGCCGTTGGCGCTGACCCCGCGCAAGGTAATCTCGGTGCCGGTCACCGTGCGCGATACGATCTCGTATTCGCCTTCGATCCGCTCTGCCGCCGCCGCGTCGGTGGAGACTTCAAACACCCTGCCAACGGCGCGCTGGAGCAGACTCTCCGGCGTGCCCTGGAACTCCACGCGGCCGCCGTCCAGCAACGCCATCTCCCGACAGCCGCCGCCCAAGTCGGCAACGATGTGCGTGGAGAGCAGGATCGTGCGGTCCCGGCCCAGTTGGTTCATGAGTTGCCGGAAGCGCATCCGCTCCTCGGGGTCGAGTCCCACCGTCGGCTCGTCGACGATCAACACCTGGGGTTCGTGGACCAGCGCCTGCGCCACGCCGAGCCGGCGCACCATCCCGCCGGAGAGTTTTTTGACCTTGCGATCAGCAACGACGTCCAGTCCCACCATCTCGAGCGTTTCCTCCACCCGTAGCCGTCGCTCCTTGCGATTCGACAGTCCCGATAGGC
>JAPOYW010000448.1 GCA_026706425.1 Gammaproteobacteria bacterium | reverse complement strand
CAGGATGAAACTCGCAAGGTAGGCGAACCCTTCCATCTGCCGGCGTGAACGCATGGGCCGCTCGAATTCGAAGCCGGCGTCGGTATCGCTTGAGGCTTCCGATTGCAGCGAATTCCAGACCCGCTCGCGCAGCGCATCCGTACCGGGACGCCACTCGCCCCGCATGGCGGCGCCGATCGAGTGGTAGCGCGCCCAGGCGGCGCGCAGCTCGGGGTCGTCGCCGGATTCCTCGAGCAGTTGCCTGAGCTCCGTCTCGCTGGCTTCCCCGTCGACCGCCGCGGAGACCCTCTCGAGCCGTTCCTTCGACGTCATCGGCGATTGGCTCCGCCGGCGCGGCGGACCTCCCCTGTTGATTCGATCAGCATAGTTTCAACCCGGACATCGACGGCCTCTTCTTGTCACCCATCATACGGCAATGCAGGGTGCGTTCGGCTGGAAACATTATGGAAGCGATCAACGTTTAGCTCAATTGATCAAATTCTGTGGGTGGCACGATCCGTCGCAATCGTTCCGCCGTTGCCGCGACCAGGTTCCATGCCTTTTCGACATGTTCGAGTTCCGTGCGGGCCTGACCCACGCACAGCCTCAACACGAACCGGCCGTTCAGCCTGGTGTGGGTGAGGAAGATCTCGCCGCCCTCGTTGAGTTCTTCCATGATCCGCTGGTTCAGGCCGTCACTGCCGCGGTAACGGAAGCAGACCAGGTTGAACGGCGCCGGGGCGACGATCTCGAAGTGGGGGTCGGCCTCGATCCAGGCCACCAGTTTTCCGGTGAGCTCGATGTGCCGGCGAATGTGATACCGCAGGCCTTCCACACCGTAGTAGCGCAGCACGAACCAGAGCTTCAGCGCCCGAAAGCGGCGCCCCAGCGGTATCTGCCAGTCACGGTAGTCGAACACCGCCCCGCTCCGGGTCGCCTCGTTGGCCAGGTATTCGGGAAGAATCGACAGCGCGCCAACCAGCGCCGCCCGGTCGGCCACCCAGAAACAACTGCAGTCGAAGTTGGTGAACATCCACTTGTGGGGATTGAAGCAGTAGCTGTCGGCGTATTCGACGCCGTCGTTGAGATGCCGGTATTCGGGGCAGATCGCCGCCGTGCCGGACATGGCCGCATCGACATGGAACCAGAGGCCTTCTTCACTGCATATCCTGCCGATGTCGGCGATGGGGTCCACCGCGTTGGAGGACGTGGTTCCGAGCGTCGCGCAGACGAAAATCGGGCGCAGCCCCGCGGCCCTGTCGGACTTGATCTGCGCGGCGAGCCTCCCGGCATCGAGGGCAAACCGCTCGTCCACCTCGATCTGCCGCAGATTGGCGCGCCCGAGGCCGGCAACGCCCATGGCCTTTTCAAGCGAGGAGTGCGTCTGGGTGGAACAGTAGGCGACCTGGGTACCGTCACAGCCAACCCGGTTTGACCGCTGACCGGAGTCTCTCTCCCGTGCGGCGATCAGGGCGCACAGCACGGCGCTGGAGGCGGAATCCTGTATGACGCCTCCACCGTTGCCGGTAGAGCGGTACGATTCCGGCAGGCCAAGAAGCTCCGCGAGCAGGTCGAGCACCCGGGTTTCAACCTCCGTGCAGGCGGGGCTGGTGGACCAGAGCATGCCCTGCACGCCCAGGCCCGCCGAAAGCAGTTCGCCGAGAATGGCGGGCCCCGATGTGTTGGCCGGGAAGTACGCGTGAAACCCGGGCGATTGCCAATGGGTCAGGCCGGGAAGAATCTTCTCGGTGGCATCGCGCAGGATTTTCGAGAACCCCTCGCCATGAACGGGAAGTTCATCGCCCAGAGAGGCAGCGACCTCGCCCGGCCTGGCCCTGGCCAGCACGGGATAATTTTCAACGGTCTCGTAGTAGTCCGCGATCCAGTCGATCATATCCTTGCCGTGTCGACGGAAGTCGTCCGTGGACATGTGGTAGCTCTTTGTATTGGACATCTTCGCGCCTCATCCGTTCCTTGGTGGTCCGCATTGGTGGGCATTGGCCGGCCGACGGCCGCACACGAGTTTCCATGCAGGCGCGGATGCAGGCAACCTCGCGGGACCGGGCCCCGCCCGCATCGACTTCGCCGGGCCGCCATGCGCAAAGAGAGCCTGGCGTGTGCAGGCATGCGCCGATTACGCAATAATGCCTGGCTGAATCCGCGATCAGGTCGCAGCCGTCGAGCAGCAGCGCCTGTCGATGGCGGAAGGGGGGTTTATGCCCGGTCTTGCTCGGAAACTGACAACGCTCGCCGTATCGGTTGCCCTGGCGGGCAGCTTCCTGTCCGCCCCGGGTGTCGCCGAGGAATCCGCGGCGCTCGAGGAAATCGTCGTGACCGCGCAGCGGCGCGAAACCGCACTCCAGGACACCCCCATCGCGGTGACGGCAATCACCGGCGAGAAGATCGCCGACATGAACATTTTCGACATCGCCGACCTCTCGAGCCTCGCGCCCAATACCGCGATGCGCAGGCAACCCGCATCGAACTCGAACGCCGGCGTCTTCATCCGCGGGGTGGGCGCCGGCGAAACCTCGCTGATGGTCGACCCGAAGGTCGGCGTGTACATCGACGGCGTCTACATGAGCAAGACCGTCGGTGCCGTCTTCGATGTGGTGGACCTCGAAAGCGTGGAGATACTGCGCGGGCCGCAGGGCACGCTGTTCGGCCGCAACAGCAGTGGCGGCGCCCTGAACCTCACCACGGCGAAACCTACCGGCGAGTTAGGGCTCAAGCTGCAGGCCTCCCTCGGCAACGACGGCTACCGGCGCTACTCCGGTTCGGCGGACCTCCCCAGTATTGGCGGCGTGCTCTCCGCCAGGGTCTCGGGAATGCTGATGGACTACGACGGCTGGGCCGTGAACGACTTTCCCGGGCAGGCAAGCAAGCTCGCCAGCGAGAACAACGGCGCCTACCGCATCGCCGTGCGCCTGCAGCCGGTAGACAGCTTCACCGTCGACTACGCCTACGACAGGACGGACAACAAGGGCGTGCCGACGCCATTCCAGATCACGGAGGTGAAGAGCAGCCTGTACGACGGGTTCAACGTCATACCGTTTCCCTTCGCGGTACTGGGCGGCCCCCTTTATGCGGGCATGGCGGCCACGGTCGGCGACCCGGACGACCGCCGGGAGCAATACACCCTCGACCTCGACGGAGGCGCGCACATCGCTCCCGACGTGTTCTATGCACGCGGCGCCGAGGTGCCCACACCGGGTTTCCACGCCAGCATTCCCGAGCACTTCGTCGACATGAGAACCCACGAGGTGCAGCTCTTCGGCGAACTGTTCGACGGCCGCGCGAACGTCACCCTGGGTTACTACAACTACGAGGAGGAGGTCTACCAGGACAATCCGCAGACCTTCTCGCTGCCCATCGCGGCGCTGGTGCAGGCGCAGCCGATACTGGCGGGAATCTTCAGGTTGAGGGGTTTCTGCGACATCGTGCCCGATGTGGGGCCGGTGTGCGTGGGCAGCCAGCGTTTGCCCATTCCGTTCCGCTTTCCGGGCGCAGACCCCAACCTGAACGGCTTCGTCGACTTCGTCTACGGCCAGGACTCCGAATCCTGGGCCGTCTACGGCCAGGGCACCGTCGAGTTGACCGACAGGCTCAGCTTCACCGGCGGCCTGCGCTACACCGACGACGAGAAAACCGGCTTCCTGTTCAACGAAAACCTGTTCCACGAATCCATCGAAGACCGGCTCACCAGCACCGGCGAGTGGGACAACCTCAGCTACTTCCTGAACCTCAGCTACGCGGTCAACACCGACCTGAACGTGTACGTCACCCACTCCACCGGTTACAACAGCGGCGGCTTCAACGCCCGGGCGCTGTCGGTGACCGCGTTCGTCGAGCCGGTGCGGGAAGAGGAGATCTCCGCCATCGAGGTGGGCATGAAGGCCGATTGGTGGGACAGCCGCCTGCGCACCAACGTCGCCTTCTTCCACAACGAATTCAAGGACGTGCATATCGGCCAGTTCGAGGCGGGCAGCGGCGGCGCGTCGCTCAGGCTGCTCAACGCCGGCAAGGCGTCGTTCACCGGAATCGAACTGGACATGGTGGCGCTACTGACGCCGGGGCTGATCGCGGACGTCACCTACGGCTACACGCACGGGGAGTTCGACGAATACCTTGCGGTCGATCCCCTCACCGACCGGGAGATGGACATCGCCGATGTGACCACCATGCCGGGCATGCCGGAGCACACCGCCAACATCGGCATTCAGTACGACTTTGACCCCTTCACCTGGGGGCGCCTGTCGATGCGTTTCGATGCCACCTATACGGATGAGTTTGCATTCCACCCGTTTCTGAACCAGCACGACAGCGCATCGGATTTCTGGTTGCTGGACGCCCGCATCAGCCTCAACGACATCGGCCTGGGCGACGGCGGCCGGCTGCGCGTCTCGGGGTGGGTCAGCAACCTGGCGGACAAGGAGTATCGCGAGTGGGGCATCGACTTCGCGAGCCTCGGGTTCACCGGGAACACGTTCGGGCGGCCGCGCACCTATGGCATCGATCTGGTGTATTCGTTCGGGGAATAAAGCCGGCGTTGGCCATGCCCTTTATCATGTAGTTCGTGATTAATCTATAATAACTTATTGTTTTATTTAATAAATAACCATGATCATCCGGGAGGGGGACG
>JAPOYW010000453.1 GCA_026706425.1 Gammaproteobacteria bacterium | reverse complement strand
GTTCTGCAGTTCGACCAGCGGGCGTTCTCTTTCGGTGTTCATCGGATGGCTATGGTCTCCTCGTTCTCGAATCGGCTTAGGTTGCCCACGATGATCTCGTCGCCCTCGTTCAGGCCGTCGAGCACCTCGATGTGCTTGAGCGTTCCCATGCCGAACCGCACCGGGGTCCGCGTCGCGCTAAGGCCGTTTTCCGCGAGTCGGAACACCGATGCATTGCTGTAGTCGTTCACCCGCAAGGGGCGGCGCACGAACAGCGCGTCGTCGAGTTCGGCGACCGTGATCGTGGCGCGGATTGAGAGATCGGGCCGCGCGCCGCTCGGCAGTTCATCCTGGAACACGATGTCGACGGCAACCGTGTTCTGGGTGACCGCCGGATCGACCCGCGTGACCAACCCCGGCACTTGTGTCCTGAGCACCGTCGCGACGGCCGTCTGGTCAGGCACCACGCGGCTCGCGTAGGACTCCGGCACGCGGATGACGCCTCGGAGCGACTCGGCATCGACGATCCTCGCGACCGTTGTGCCCGGGCCGACACGCTCGCCCGGCGCCACCAGGACTTCGCGCAACGTGCCCGCGATCTCGGCGGTGATGACGAGCCCCTCCGCCAGCCGCTCCGCTTCCTGCAAGGCGGATTCCCGCTCCGCCAGCCGGGCTTCGCTGGAGGCCTGTTCCGCCTTGAGAACCGCCTGCAGCTCCTCGAATCGGCGCTGTTCGAACGTGAGATCGGTTCTTGCGCGTTCGGTGCGGATCTTGGTGCTCCGGTAGTCGATCTCCGATATCGCTTGGCGTTCCCGCAATTCGGTTTCGGCAGCGAGCCGCAACTGCGACTCCTCGTAGGACGCCTGCTTGTTGAGAATCTGCGCTTCGCCCGCCAAACGCCGGTCGGTGAAGTTGGCGAGGAGTCGGCGATGGTCCGCATTGGCCTCGGCGAGCTGCAGCCGGGCCGCGACGACGCCCTGACGAACCTGGGGGTTCATTAGGCCCACGATTCGATCGCCGACCGCCACCTGCTCGCCGGCTCGAGCGAAGATCTGATCCACGGCACCCGGGATCTCGGAGGCGATCAGGCGTTCGTTGACGGGCTCCAGCTCTCCCGCCCCCTGAACCTCGATCGGCAAGGTACCCCGCTCCACGGCCGCGGCCATGATTTGCTCCCGTTCGATACCGGCGCCGGGTCTCAGCCACAGGCGGTCGGCGACGATGAACACGGCGATCGCGGTCACGGCCACGCCTCCCCACGCCAGCTGCCGGTAGCGCCGTCGCGGGTCCCCCTCCCGGGGTTTGTCCATGGAGTAGCCGGGCTTTTCCACATCGAGCCCCGTTCCGACGTTTCATCGACGTAGCTGGCGAATGGATCGATGCCGAGCAGTACATCGAGCACGTACCTGAACGCGAACCATCCGATGACGCCCACCATCGCTATCCAGACGCCGTTTTCCGCAACGGATTGCCGAAAGACGTCCGCTGGTGTGGCGCCAACCGCGATGCGGACGCGCTGTTCGTCTTCGCGGGAGACGTTCTCGGCAAGCAGAAAGTCGAGCAACGCGACGAAGGCCATGATGAGCAGCAGCACCACGATGCCCGAGAGCCAGGTGGTCTTCTGCGCCACCTCCCGACGCCCGTCGGGATCGGTCTCGAGACCGGCGATCAACTCCACGCGGTCGCTGTCCCTTATGCCGAAGTCCATCGAGATGAAGGAGGTCCCAATGCCTTCCGGCAATTCCACTCCCGGCGGCAGCACCAGACCCTCCTTTTCGATCCTGACGGGCTCGGCATCGAAGCGGTAGTCGTCCAGCAAGCTCCGGATTCGACCGATGGCACCGCCCGTTCCCCTAGCTACGCCGAACACATCGGCTCTGGGCATGTGCCGGAACCGAATCCCGGCCTCCTCTCTTCGCTCTCGCCCTCGCGCATGCCCAGTGGCGGTGGATTCAGTATCCAAACCCCAAGCGGCCAGCGAACGCCAACGCCGGCGAAGTCGGGCGGCGCCACCCCGACGATGGGGATGGCCGGGCCGCCGTCGAAATCGAGCAACGTGCCCACGGTGGCCTCGTCGGCACCGTACGTCTCGCGCCAAACCCGATGGCTTAGAACCACGGCCGGATCGCCTTCGAACTCGGGAACGAGCGACCCGCGAACGGCTACCATGCCGAGCTGGTCGAAATAGTCGCTGGACGTCCCGGCGGCGGCAGCCGGCCGGGAGGCGCCGTCTGGATCACGGACCCGGACATTGTAGAGCGGCATCTGGTAGAACCACGATACCTCCGGGGCCAATTGCCCGATGTTGTCGAAGTCGACCAGGGTGACGCTCTCGGCGCCCGCGTCGGTGCGGCGCACGACGGTGACGAAGTCCCGGTCGGCAACACCGCTCGGCAGATTGAACCAGCTCGCATGGCCAATGGTGACGACTGCGGCGATGAATCCGAACGAGACGCCCAGCGACGTCAGAAGGTACAGCAGCCGGGCTGGACGACGTCGCGCGACGCCTACGATGTTGCGCAGCACTTCCACGGTTTGCCCATCCCCCTCCACAGCGTTGCGTGGGCCCGGGCCATCGGGCTTCTGCGGATGCAGTGCTACGAACATAGCATATTGGGCGTTGTACGCGCCAAGCGATGCGCTAGACTCACCAGTCGATGAGTCTCCGGGCGACACCGTGATCGTTGGCAATGTGCCTTAAGTGACGTGGGAACGCATTTGTTCATCGATCAGGTCAACGACTACTACGACGACTTCACGGCCAACGTCGAACGCCCCTACGAAGAGTGGCGCCGGGAGGCCTTTCACGGTCGGCGAGCCCGGCGCGAACTCTCGGCGAAAGCCGACGCGCAAATGCTGCTCGGATCGGCGAGGATCATCGAAGGACTCGCGCGCATGGAGCACGGGGAGCCGAGCCGCCTGGTTGTCGATTGGGTGACCCGGGGTCTGGGGTTGATTCGTGGCGCCGGGGTCAGCGAAGAGCAGATGCGCGAGACAGTCGAGACAATGCGCCAAGTCGGACGCTCAACGGAGGCGACCCTGTCGAGGAGCAGACCCAAGGCGGTACGAATCCCCGGTGTTAAGCGCCTACAGCCGGTCGAAAAAGCAATGGCGTACCAGCTTCTCGCCAGGGCATACCTCGCGAAAAAGGACTACGAGGCCGCGATCGGCGTCTACGAGGGGATTCTGGACCTAGGGACGCGGGCACTGCGGTGGCACTTCGAGATCAGCAACGGGAATCTGGCCATGATTCACTTCTCCCGAAGGGACTTTGAGAAATCCCTCAACTATCAAAAGGCTTGGCTCGAAACATCAAGTTGGGTGGGAGAAGCGTGTCCCAGGGTGTGTCCGGCCCCGCGCGTGGACTCGCCGACCGTCAAGAAGGATGGACCGGTCTCGTTCTAGCCAATCGTCATGGAAGCCTCGATTCAATCCGATTCCCCGGTACGGGTGCATGCGCAAGCGCGTGCCGAGTACCTGGAGTTCGCATGCCGCCTGGCAAGGTCCGCGGGCGAGGTGATCCTGCCGCAGTTCCGACGTCGCCTTGCAGTGGACAACAAGAAAGCCGGTACTGGCTACGATCCGGTGACCGAGGCGGATCGCGCGGCGGAACGCGCCATGCGCGAGGAGATACGAAAACGCTATCCGGCACACGGGATCCTGGGCGAAGAGTTCGGTTTCGAGTCGGGAGATGGCCTGACCTGGGTGCTGGATCCCATCGACGGGACGCGGGGCTTCGTGATGGGACTCCTGCACTGGGGAACCCTGGTGGCGCTGTTCGACGGCCAGCGGCCGGTCGTCGGGGCGATTCGCCAACCGGTGCTGGACGAGACGTTCGCGGGCGACGGCACCCGCGCCGTCTACACCCGTGGACGAGAGCAGCGAGCGTTGGCAACGCGACCTTGCCCGACGCTGGGCGAAGCGCTTGCCGGGTCCACAGCGCCGGAATTGTTCCGCACCGAACGCCAAGTGGCGGGATTCGGTCGCATCCGGCAACGTGCCCGCGGCATGCGCTACGGGACGGACTGCTACCTCTACGCGATGCTCGCCATGGGGCTTGCCGACCTCGTGATCGAAGCGAACCTGAAGCCCTACGACGTTCAGGCGCTGATCCCCGTGGTTGAGGGGGCAGGGGGCGTCATCACGGATTGGAACGGCGGCAACCCCGCCATGGGCGGGGAGGTGCTGGCCACGGGAGACGCCCGTTTGCACGAGCGGGTTCTGGCCGAACTTCGAGACTAGGGATGCCGAGCAAGCCGCACATCGTCATTTTCAACCCCGACCAGTGGCGGGGAGACGCGCTGGGCCACGTCGGCCATCCGGCGGTGAAGACACCGAACATCGACCGCTTCTCCCGCGCTTGATCCACGTCTAAACGGTATTCTCTCGACCACGATGGACCCATTGATCCGACGGGCAGGCGAGATGCTCGACCGCTACGGGGCGGCCATGGCTGCGGCCAAGGGTTTGCTCGACGGTCGTTTCGCCCGGGCCGTCGAACTGATCGCGGGCCTGGACTCCATTCTGATCGTCACGGGTTTGGGCAAAAGCGGTCTGGTCGCCACCAAGGTGGCCGCGACCTTGACCAGCACGGGTACGCAGGCGGCATTCGTGCATCCCGTCGAGGCGCTGCACGGCGATCTGGGCATCGTCC
>JAPOYW010000204.1 GCA_026706425.1 Gammaproteobacteria bacterium | reverse complement strand
GGCGTGTTTCTCGAGCGCGACCAGGGAGAGGGCCGGTTCGTCGGCATCCGTGGCATCGATCCGAATCTGATCGTGACGACGATCAACGGCGTCAATGTGCCGGCACCCGAAAACGACAAACGCTCAGTTGCGCTGGACGTGATCCCGTCGGAGCTGCTGTCGGCGCTCGAGGTTAGCAAGTCCATCACACCCGATATGGATGCCGACGGCATCGGCGGCGCCGTGAACATCAAGAGCGCCTCGGCCTTCGACTCGCCGGGACGGAACATCACGTTGGCTGCCCAGACGAGTTTCAACCAGTTGCAGGGCGAATCGAGCCCTAGGGCTTCCATGATCTTTTCCGACACGTTCGACTTCGGCGACCAAGTGGACAGCCTAGGCGTCGCGGCGGCAGTGTCCTGGTTCGACCGCAACTTCGGTTCCGAGAACATCGAAACGGACGGCGGCTGGTTCGGCGACTTGGAACGTACCGACGATGTCGAGTTCAAGGGCGCGGAAGAGATCGAGCAACGCGACTACGTAATAAACCGGGAACGCTTGGGTCTGGCCGCGAACCTCGACTACCGCCCGAACGGCAACGCGAGTTGGTACGTGAGGGCCCTCTACAGCTCGTTCTCGGATCAGGAATACCGCACCCGCAACGAGTTCAAGTTCGACGACGGCGACGCCGTGGAGGGCGGCGACGGATTCGCGACCTGGAGCGATGCTGCTTTGCAGAAGGAACTGAAGGACCGCTACGAGGAGCAGAATATCCTGTCGATCAGCGCCGGCGGAAAGCAGGAGTTCGATCGGTGGACGCTCAAGTACCGTGCGGGCTATTCGAAGGCCGACGAAGCCGAACCCAACCGCCGGGACACCGAGTTCGAGATAGAGCATGTTCGGATCGGTTATTCGAACCATGGCGAACGGCCCGGGTTGTTCGCCGACCCGGCGACGCTCGACGCGGGCGCCTACGAACTGAACGAGATCGTCATCGAGGACAACGATACCGAGGACGTCGAGCGGAGCATCAAGATCGACTTGAAACGCGACTTCGACGCCGAGAACCTGCAGGGCTACCTGGAGGTGGGTGCCAAGCTTCGTCGCCGCGAGAAGGTGAACGACATCGGCATCCGGGTATTCGACGGGTTTCCGGGGGACCCGACGCTCGCCGACTTTGCGCTGGACGGCATCGACTACGTGCAAGGCGCCTTCGGGCTCGGCGTGTCGGAGGACGCCATCGACAGCTACATCGCCGCTAACCTCGGCTCCTTCGACTTGTACGACGGCGTCACCCTCTCGGCATCGACGGGTGGCGACTACCAGATGGACGAGAGCGTCGACGCCGTGTACGTCAAGAACAGGCTGGACTTCGACAATCTCCGCGTCGTCTACGGCCTGCGCTACGAGCGAACGGCGTTCGACGCGGCGGGCCTGCGCGTGATCTACGACGATGTCGGTGCGGACGGCGATCCCGTCCCGACGGCGGTGGCCTTCTCGGAGGACTATGCCAGCGTACTACCGAGCGTGAACCTGCGCTACGCCGTCAACGACAACCTGCTCCTACGAGCCGCCTTCTACCAGACCATGGCACGTCCCAAGTTCGGCGACTTGGCACCCGGGGGCGAGGTGGAGTTCGAGGAGGACGACGACGAGAACGTCCTCCAGGCCGAGATCGGCAACCCTGGTCTGGATCCCCTGCAGGCCCGGAACTTCGACCTCTCCGTCGAGTACTACCGGCAGGACGTCGGGCTGCTTTCCGCGAGTTTCTACTACAAGACCCTGACGGACTTCGTCGTACTGGCGGATACGGCGAAGATCACCGATTTCACGCAGTTCGTGGGGGCGACCCGGGTCGACGACGCGGAGATCATCCAGCCGGTGAACGGCGACGATGCCAATGTGCTCGGCGTCGAACTCGCCTGGGTGCAGCACCTGTCGAGCCTGCCGGGTTTGCTCGGCAATCTGCTGGTCAGCGCCAACGCGACGTTCACCGACGGCGAGGCAACGTTGCCCTTCCGCGACGAGAAGATCGCCATGCCGCGCCAAGCCGATCGGGTGCTCAACTTCGCCCTAGGCTACGAGACCGACCGGTTCAGCTCGCGTATCGCGTTCTCCCACAAGAGCGAGCGCCTGCTTGCCTTGGAGGCACTGGCCGCCCCGGCCTTCGACGTGTTCCAGGATGCCCACACCCAGCTTGATCTGGGCATGAAGTACTACGTGAACGGCAAGTTGGAGCTGACGCTAGACGCCAACAACTTAACGAACGAACCCTATTACGCGTACTTCGGCGACCGACGCTACAACGCGCAGTACGAGATCTACGGCAGGACCATCGCGATCGGCGTTCGCTATCAGCACTGACCATCGATGGACGACTCTCGGGCCGTGGTGTTGCATTGCCCTTCTGTCCGTCCTTGGCGGTTGCGACCGCGCTGGAGATGACCACCCCTGGGTGCCGCCTCGCGTCGAAACCGAGCCGGTGCCGAGTCGGGGCGACGCGGCGGACGACCCGGCGATCTGGACTCACCCCGAGGCGCCGGAACGGAGCCTCGTGGTCGCGACCGACAAGCGTTCGGGGCTCGTGGTCTACGACCTGGCCGGCAAGCAGGTGCAGTATCTCCCGGCGGGCAACCTAAACAATGTGGATCTGCGCACCGGCGCCTGGGGGCGGGACGATCTGACCGTCGCGGTCGCCAGTGCGCGGGAGCCGAACGAGATCGTCATCCTTGAATTGGAACACGACACGGGTCGTCTGCGTGTCGTCGGACGCGGCGAGCCGGTCGTGGATGAACCGTACGGTATCTGCATGTACCTGGACGATCGCCACCGGCCGTGGGTGGTGTTGAACAGCAAGGACGGGCTCTTCGTGCAGTTCGAACTGCGGGAAGACTACTCCGTCGCCGAGGTTCGCCGCTGGCGAACCGAAACGCAACCCGAAGGATGCGTTGCCAACGACGAGAACGGACTGCTGTACGTCGGTGAAGAGGGCTACGGCGTGTGGCGGTTGGATGCCGATCCCGGTCGACCGGCGCAATTGGCCTCCTTCGCCGCCATCGAGGACGGCGTGTTGACCGCAGACGTCGAGGGTCTGGCGTTGTACCGGACGAAGGGGATGCACTACCTGGTCGTGTCGAGCCAGGGTGACAACAGCTATGCCGTGTACGACGCCGTGTCCGCTACCCATCTCGGTTCGTTTCGAGTGGGCGATCACCCGCAAATCGACGAGACCTCCGACACCGACGGCATTGCGGTGACATCGACTCCGCTTCCCGGCTTTCCCGAGGGCCTGCTCGTCGTTCAGGACGGCGACAACCCGGGCGCGAACCAGAACTTCAAGCTGGTGTCGTGGGCGGACGTCCGCCGGACCTTGGGAACAGCGCCTCGGACGCGGCCGGATGACCAGTTTTCAAACTAATACACCACGGCGACGGATTGCCGTAGCCGGGCACTGGGACTAGCGTCGCTTGTCTGTTGCTGTTGCTAGGGCGTTAAGGAAGTGAACAACGGCGCGGGAAACGGCGCAAACGGTCTGTTCGTGGACACCGTGTCGAAATCTCTCGGTGCGCGCACCAGGAATTGGTTTCTCGCCACGCCGGTGGACGGCGAACGTGTCGACATCCTGGTGTCCGCCAAGGTCCAGGCGCTGCGCGACGGCGGGATCAAGGCGGTTGCGCCCCGGCCAGGCGTTCACTTACATCGTCGTGCCGGATTCACCTTGGGTGTTGATCCCGCTTCTGGGCATCTACGTCGCTGTTCGACTGATCGTCGACGGCGACTACGCGGTTCTCGGACTCATGTGAGACGCGACCGCTTCGCGGTCGCCCCGAGAATTCGCTGCGCGAATTCTCCCGGCGGGGAGGCGGCGCCGACCGCCAGGCAACAAACGATGCGTTGGTTCCATGGCAGCCTCCGGCGGCGCGGACGCTCCACCTGTCCCGGCCGTTTCCGACAACGACACGCGTCCGTCGGACGCGCCTACGGCACCTTGTTGCCGTTGCCGCCACATCGTCTCGAATCCCGACGCCGCCCATCACGGGTTCCGTCGCGGTGCCCACGAAAAGCGCGCCGTAGTTTCCCCGTAGTCGTCCGTTAGAACGAACGACCACCCGTTGTGCTCGCAGAGTCGATGCACAATCTCCAGACCAAGCCCCCTCGGGGGGCTGGCCGACGGCGTGCTCGCCGGAGACCTTTCACTTCGATTGCGGACCACGAGTTCCCGGGCGCAAACGCGGATCAAGATCTTCGGGCGTTCGTCCGGCGGTCCGTGCTCGACGGCGTTGCGCAAGACGTTGCCGACCACCGTCGCGAATGCCAGCGCGTGGCCCTCGAACACCGGGTCCGAGTCCGCCTGGACATCCGCCAAGCCGTCCTTCGCACGCAAAAGAGGTTCGCATTCCTCGACCGCTTTCTCAACCACGGCAAGGACCCGAATCTCCTCGTCTTCCACCAGCCGACCATCCGACTCGCGGGCCAGGGCCAGGAACATCGCGATGGTCGACCGCATGTCCGCGTTGGCACCGCGAATCCGCTCGAGGACGCGCCGCACCCGTTCAGACTGTTCCTCCCGCTCCAGCAACTCGAGGGCACCGCCAATCACCGTTAGGGGGGTTCTCAATTCATGGCTCGCCGCGGCTGTGAAGCTCCGCTCGCGTTCGA
>JAPOYW010000137.1 GCA_026706425.1 Gammaproteobacteria bacterium | reverse complement strand
GGCGAATGTTGCGAATGCCCACCCGCGCGCTTTCCGCCTCCTGACGCGCATGTCGGATCAAGTCGCGGCGATTCTCTTCGGTTAGCGGCGGCAGCGGCAATCGGATGACATCACCGCCGCTCGCGGGTGTCAGGCCGAGATCGCTCTTCAGTATCGCCTTCTCGATCTCCGGCACCATCCGCTTCTCCCAAGGCGACACGACCAGGGTGCGGGCCCCCTCCACCGTGATGTTCGCCACCTGGTTGATGGGCGTCGGACTGCCGTAGTAGTCCACCTCGACGCCGGACAGGATCGCCGGATTGGCACGCCCGGTGCGGATTCGCGAGAACGCCGTCGCCAATGCGTCCAGGGACTTCCCCATCCGTTCCCTGGCGTCCTCTTTGAACTCTTCGATCATCGACACTTGCCGTCGCCGGTCGGCGGTCCGATCACGAAATCCGGGTGCCAACCTTGGCACCGCGGACAATCCGCGTCAACGTGCCGGGCCGGGTCGCGTCGCATACGACGACCGGCATGCCGTGCTCGCGGCAGAGGGTGATGGCGGTCAGATCCATGACCCCTAGGCGCCTGTCCAGCACCTCCATGTAGGTGAGTTCGTCGAACCGCTCGGCATCGGGATCGGCTATGGGATCCGCGCTGTAGACGCCGTCCACCTTCGTGGCCTTGACGATCAAGTCCGCCCCGGTCTCGATCCCCCGGAGGCATGCCGCGGTATCGGTGGTGAACAGCGGATTGCCGGTACCCCCGGCGTGGAGCACGACCCGACCCGCCTGCAGGTGGTCGAGCGCTTTTTGCACCGAATAGCCTTCGGCCACGGTGGGTATCGGGTGGGAGGCAAGCACTACCGCCTGCGTCCCGAGCGCGAGGAGCGCATCCCGGAAGGCGAGCGCATTGATCAACGTCGCCAACATGCCCATGTGATCGCCGGTCACCCGGTGGACCCCGACGGCCGCGAGCCCGTCGTCGCCGGCGCCCCGGAACAGGTTTCCGCCGCCCACCACCAACGAAAGCTGGGTGCCTCTCGCCGCCGCCGCAACCTCGGTGGCGGTGTCGTTGAGGGTCGTCGGGTCGATTCCGAACCGCGCATCGCCGGCGAGCGCTTCGCCGGAGAGTTTCACCAGTACTCGAGACAGCATCGGTAGACGCGTTGTCGACCGGAGACCCGCGAACGCGTCCTTGGGAGCGCCTACTCGATGCCTTCGCCCACTTCGAACCGCTCGAACCCCGTGCACGTCGCACCAGCCGCGGCGAGAAGCTCCCCGACCTTGGTGGACGCGTCCTTGACGAACGGTTGTTCGACGAGGCTCGACTCGGCCAGGAACTTGCGGACCCGGCCCGTCACGATCCCATCGGCGATGCGTTCGAGAACCTCCGCCGGCATCGGTTTCTTCGATTGCTCCTGCTTCTTGGCAACCTCGTCCGCCGCCTGCTCGACAAAGATCGCCCGCTCCTTCTCCACCGCCTCGGGGGGTACTTCCTCCGGGTTCACGACCAACGGCCGCATGGCGGTCACGTGCATGGCGACGTCCCGCGCCAGCACGCTGTCGCCACCGTCGAGACACACCAATGCGCCTTTCCTGCGGTCCTGGTGCAGGTAGCCCGCGACGATGCCGCCCGACGCCTCGAGACACGCGGCGCGACGTACGTTGACGTTTTCGCCGATCTCCTGCACCAAGGCCTGGCGCTCACCCTCCAGCGCGGCCGTGACACCGTCCGCCCCCCGATCGAGCACGTGCGAGACTGCCCGCTCCACGAAGTCGGCGAACTGGCCGCTACGGGCCGCGAAATCCGTCTCCACGTTGATCTCCACCATGGCACCCGAATCACCGTCCAGGGCGAGCCCGAGGAGACCTTCCGAGGCGGCTCGATCCGCCTTCTTCTCCGCCTTGGCGCCGCTTTGCGCCCGCACGATTTCGACGGCCCGGTCCATGTCCCAGTCCGCCTCCACCAGGGCTTTCTTGCAGTCGCCGAAGCCGACGCCGGTACGTGTGCGCAACTCCTTGATCATGGCCGTGTTCACGATGCCGACTCCTCGGGTGCGTCTTCCACGAGTTCCACGAACTCCTCCGTTTCGTCGCCTGGACCACGCTCGCGCCCCTCGGCGATGGCGTCGGCAACCGCGGTCACGAACAGCCGCACCGCGCGGATGGCATCGTCGTTCCCCGGGATGATGAAGTCGACGCCCTCCGGATCGCTGTTGGTGTCGACGACGCCGATCACCGGTATGCCCAGCTTGTTGGCTTCCGTCACCGCGATCCGCTCGTGATTGACGTCGACCACGAACAATGCGTCCGGCAGCCCGCCCATGTCCTTGATGCCGCCGAGGGAGCGGGTCAGCTTCTCCATCAGGCGATGTTTCTGAAGCGCTTCCTTCTTGGTCAGCATCTCGAACTTCCCGGCGGCGGAGTCGGCCTCGAGATCGGTCAGACGGCGGATGGACTGGCGGATGGTCTTGTAGTTGGTGAGGGTGCCGCCAAGCCAGCGCCGGTCGATGTAGGGCATCCCGACGCGCTCCGCTTGCTCCCGGATGACCTTGGATGCTGCCCGCTTGGTACCGACGAACAGAATCTTGTTCCGCCGTGCGGAAAGTCGCCGAACCTCGGCTAGCGCTTCTTCCAGCGCCGGCACCGTGGCTTCCAGGTTGATGATGTGGATTCTGTTCCGGGAGCCGAAGATGTGCTCCGCCATCTTCGGATTCCAGAAGCGCTTCTGATGGCCGAAATGCACACCTGCGGCCAGCATGTCGCGCATGCTGATAGTTGCCATGTTGTTCTCCGGGTTTACATAGTCGCGCCGCGTCTGCCATCGGATCCGTCGCTTTCCCGCGACCACCCGCCAATGGCATTCAAAGCGACCGGCGTCATCGTTTCGCCGGACCCCAAGGCCCAGCGGGAGCGCTTTATACCACAAGTTATCCAGCGAGGCTCCGCCTCAGACCGTAGGGGACGGGCTTGTCCCTGGGCTTGTCCCGTCCCGCCCCGTTCGAACCGAGGCCATGGGAAACACCTGGCGCGGACGAGGACAAGCCTCGCCCCTACGGTGCCTTCGCGTCATCCCGGCGCGCGTCGCGAAACTTTGCTCAACTGCAAAGATGGCGCCGTCTCAAGGACGCTAGCGTGGTTTCCTTGCGAGCGTTCAATCGAACCGGGCAGGATCCCCAATCACCCCCGCTTCGCGCAGACCCTCAAGCTCGCTCTCGTCGAGACCCAATTCGCCGCTCAGCACGTCGTCGGTGTGCTCGCCCAGCCTCGGGGGCGGCGTAATGTCGACCTCGGAGTCCGACAGCCTCGGCGCGAAGCCCAGGAACGGCACCTTGCCGTGCACCGGCAGATCCAATTCGTGCACGAAGCCGCGTGCTTTCAGGTGCTTGTCATGATGGAGTTCCCCGGTGTCCAAGCACGCCGAGCACGGCACACCGGCGCCCGCTATCGTCTCCATGGCTTCGATCTTTGTGCGCTGGCCCGTCCAGTTGCTGATCTCCTCGTACAATGCCGCACCGTTTTCGATCCGTCCGCGGGTCGTCTCGAAGCGCGGATCGATTAGCAGGTGGCCGCGATCCATCGCCGCGCAAAGGGCGTCCCAGTGGCCCTGGTTGACCGGCATGAGGTAGATGTAGTCGTTCGGACCGAACGGTTTGCAGGCGTAGATGTTCACCGGCGGCAACCCGCCCGCGTTGCCCGAACGCCCGGTCGCCCGGGTGCCCCATGCCGAGCCGAGAAAGGCACGGGTGCGGACGTAATAGGCCATCGCCTCCTGCATCGACAGTTCGATCTCCTGGCCTTTCCCGGTGCGCAGGCGTTGCACGTACGCCGCCAGTATCGCCATCGCCGCCTGCACCCCCGTGCCCGAGTCCCCCGTCGTCGGACCCGGCATCATCGGCGGACCGTCGGCCTCTCCGGTAATCGAAAACGCGCCGGCAGCCGCCTGGGCGATCATGTCCATGCTCCGGAAGCCGGCGTACGGGCCACTCGCCCCGAAACCCTTGATCCGGGCGTAGATCAGGCCCGGATTGACGGCTGACAGCGCATCGAACCCAATATCCAAGCGTTCCGTCACGCCCGGGCCGTAGTTCTCCACGTAGACATCGAATCTCGGCACGAGGCGAAGAAACAGGTCGCGGCCCTTCGACTTCCGCAAATCCAAGGCAAGGCTGCGCTTGTTGGCATTCCAGGCGCAAAAGTACGCCGAGTAGTCCTTGTTCGCCGACCGCCCAACGCCACGACCCGGATCGCCATACTCCGGCGCCTCGATCTTCACCACGTCGGCTCCGAGCCACGCCAACGCTTGGGTGCACGAGGTTCCGGCCTCGTACTGCGTCATGTCGAGTATTCTCACGCCGTCCAATGCGGGCATGGCGCCTCCTGATCCTAGCTAGGCGACTAGTGAACACGGACTACCGCCGACAATCAATCGCAGACAATGGCAAGTGGATCCCCTCGTACGTTGGCGTCGACGGCGTGGGTCCATCCAGAATCCGGCGCAGAAACGATTGCATGCCGTCGTCACGGGCGGAATGACGCCGACTCCGTTCTCCACCGCGTCGGGGAGGACGGGCTGGTCCAAGCTGTCCGCCCGCCCTCCGGACCTAGTGTGCCGTCTCGGATTTGGCGTGACATATGGTCACAATGCACCGCCTACG
>JAPOYW010000430.1 GCA_026706425.1 Gammaproteobacteria bacterium | reverse complement strand
GCCGTGAGCAGGTAGATCACCATGATCATGCCGTGCATGGTGACCGACTGGTAGTAGATATCCGGCGTGATCCACTCGACGGCACCGGGGAATCCGATCTGCGTGCGCATGATCCAGGACAGGACCAGCGCCACGAGTCCCACGGCGACGGCCGTGATCCCGTACTGGACCGCGATCACCTTGTGGTCCTGGCTGAACCAGTACTTGGTGATCCAGGTATGCGGATCGTGAAGCGGGATGGCTTCCTGATACGGTATTTCTGCCTGTGCCATCGGTCTCTCCGTAAAGGGTCCGAGCCTTCGTCTAGTCTACGTCAATGTCCGTTCGGTCACTTCGGATCAGGGGCCGTCGGCCGCGTCTGCGGGCGCGTCGACGGACTCCTTCAAGAGCGCGATCAACGCCTGGATCTCGTCGTCGGTCACGGTCTCCTCATCGTAGGCGATCATGGCCGGCGAGAACCCCTCGACGATCTTGACGGCGGGTTCGCGGATCGATTCGACGAAATACGCCTCGTCGACGGTAGCGGTGGTGCCGTCAGCCAGGTTTCGCGTGGTGTTCCACAGGTTCAGCCAGGAGGGCCCCACCACGGCCGATCCATCCAGCGAGTGGCACGCGTTGCAGCCCTCCGCCGCCCAGATGTCCCGACCGCGTTTCGCTTCCGGGCTCATCGCATCGAGCGCGGTGGCCGCCTGCACGTCCGCCCAGGTGGGCTGCGTGCCGAGCCAGGACTGGAAGTCCTCCTGGGTGTCGACCTTGACCCAGCCGCGCATGGTGTAGTGGCCCCTGCCGCAGAGTTCGGCGCAGACGACCTCGTAGGGCTCTTCCTGGATCCGTGTGGGCGTGAACCAGAAGTAGGTGACCATCCCCGGCACGGCATCCATCTTGGCGCGGAACTCCGGCACCCAGAAGTCGTGCAGCACGTCGTTCGAGCGCAGCAGGACCTTGTAGGCTTGGTCGACGGGGAGATGCAGCGTGTTGCCCTGGACCAGTACGTCGTCGTCGCCGTTGGGATCCGCCATGTTCATGCCGAAGCTGTTGTCCGCGTCGATGTTGTCGACGTGGACGGTGCCGAACTTGCCGTCCTCGCCCGGGAAGCGGAACGCCCAGCCCCACTGCTTGGACAGCACCTCGACTTCCTGGACGTCGTCGGGCGGGTTGACGAAGTCGTTCCAGACGATGAGCCCCGGCGCCAGCATGGCCACCACGCCGACCGTGGTCACGGCGGTCAGCCACCACTCCAATCGGGGGTTCTCGGGCTCGTAGTCGGCGCGGGCGTCCTCGCGATAGCGGAACTTCCACGTCGTGTAGACCATGAACAGGCCGATCAGCACGAACACGATGCCGCAGATCCAGAAGGTCAGGATCACCGTGAAGTCGATGTAGCCCCAGTTGGAGGCGATCTCGGTGAACTGCCACGGGCTGAAAAACGACAACGGCACCGAGACGATGACGATGATGAGGAGAAAGATCGCTACCGCCATGTTGCCCCTGTCCTGGCTCGAATGTTCCTAGTTACGGCACGCAGCACACACCCGCCGTATCCAGCGGGGTGCATCCGCGCCTTGCCGGCGCGTGCACCGTTGTTCAGCACCGTGGTTGACTGCTTCCCTCAAAAACGATCCTCCCGCTGATCGTTGTGGAGGATCCGGGAAGACGCGCGGAATTGTCCGATAAACATGGCCATGGATCAAGCGTGGGAGGGTCATTTCACATTGCGGATCTCTTAGTGACCCACGGCGCTACGGGTAGCACCGACGAACGGGCCACGGGTTGTGGCCCCGCCACCGTCCCGTGGCCAAGGCCGTCTCGCCGATCAAGGCGCCCGCGCGGCGGACAGGTTGGTCACGTGGCCGCCGGGACTCTCGAGCAGGTTCATGCCCGGATGGATACCGTGCCGGCCACCGACGACCGGTTCACAACGCGGACGAATCCCTCGCGGCGGGGAGCGTCCGACGCTGGCGGGAAAAGCCAGACGCGGTGGGCGCCGGCGACGTCGACCGCGAACGGGAAGGTCGCCGCCGCGCCTTCCGGTTCGCTCGCGGTCACCAGGATCGTCGTTTTGCCGGGCGCGGCGGTCGACAGCCTGAGCGAGTCGCCGGTCACCGAGACCGCCGCCACCTCCGGTTCGAGGGACACCGCCGAGAAGGCGAGGGTCCGCCCGGCCGGGTCGTGGAACGCGGCCGCCAGCGGAATGGTCGGCCTGTCCCCCACGGCAAGCGATTGCGGATCGATCGGGGTCGCCACCTCGGGGCCGCCGTTGCCCGTCGTCACGGATTTCAGGGACAGGGAGAGCGCCGCCATCCGTTCGTCAGAGAACTTGCCCTCTCCGCGGATGCTCGCGATGACGCCCTGAGGGTTTGTCGGTGGATTGTTGAGCGAGAACTCCGTGCCGTTCTCCGAGCCGGCGTCCCAGGGATACAGCGAGAGCGTCGCGCTCGGGCGCCAGTCGCCGGCGGCATCGAGCAGCGAGAGGCCGGAGACCCCGACGAACCAGTCCGGGCTCGGCGCGATCATCGTGACCAGCGTCACGCGCGGATGCTCGGTCGACAGAACCGTTGCCGCCAACGTCTCGGTTTCCTCGGGACCCAGATTGCCGAGCCCGGCGAGGACGCTCTGCGCATCCGTGCCGGCAGCGTTTATTTCCTGCCGCAGCGTGCCGGTGCGGCCGAGTTCCGCCATCGATTCCACGCCGGCGCTGGCCATCTCGCCGCTTTCGAGAAAGACGACGGAGTCGTTGTGCACGGCGCCGATCAGCGGTGAGAAGTGGGCGGTCGCCGGCAGCCCGCCCGGGGTTGCCGTCGTCGTCCAGGTGCCCGTGAACACGATGTCGTAGGTCGCCTCGGCGCGATCCGCCACCGTGGGGTCGGGCGGCGACGGGGTAAGCGAGCCCTCGCCGTGGTCGTCCGCGCCCGCCACCGCCGCCAGCACGCCGCAAACGACCAGCGCGGCGGTTGGTGGTGCGGGCGGCCCATGTCTGCGGATCGAGTACATCGGATACGGGTTCCTTCGACCGGTCGGCGACTATGAGGCCCGCCCGCCTACCGAGTCAATTGGGTCGAGCGTTGTTGCAACGCAATGTTCATTGCGTGAACGTAAACTCGCCGTTTCGCATGATAGCCGGAACTCGATGACCGAAATCGCCCGCAAATTGGTGGCTGAGGCGCTCGGCACCTTGATGCTCTTGGCCACGGTCGTCGGCTCCGGGATCATGGCCGAGAGCCTGGCTGGCGGGAACGACGCCGTGGCCCTGCTCGGCAACACGCTCGCCACGGGTGCGATTCTCGCCGTGCTCATCACCATGTTCGGCCCCATCTCGGGCGCGCACTTCAACCCGGCGGTCACGGTAGCGTTCCTGGTTCGTAGAGAAATCGGCGGCGGTATGGCGCTCGCCTACATCGGCGTTCAGATTGCTGGCGGCCTGGCAGGCGCCGTGTTGGCCCACGCGATGTTCGACATGGACCTGGTGCAGGTTTCGACGAAGGCGAGAACGGGAATCGGACAATGGCTGGCGGAAGGCGTTGCGACCTTCGGATTGGTTGCGACCATCCTTGCGACCCTGAAGGCCCGGCCAGGCGCCGTTGCGGCGATGGTCGGTCTCTACATCAGCGCCGGCTACTGGTTCACGGCGTCCACGTCCTTCGCCAACCCGGCGGTGACCCTGGCCCGTTCGTTCACCGATACGTTCAGCGGCATCGCCCCCGCCGACGCCCCGGCGTTCATCGCCGCGCAGTTCGTGGGTGCAGCGATTGCGACGGGCCTCATGGCGTGGCTACTCCGCGATCGCCGCTCGCCCGGCGAATCCGTCGGCGACCCGTAGGCGGGGCGCTACGGTCGTCCGTGAGTGCCAGGTGTTACCATCCCGCCTCCAACAGCGGAGGACAACCATGAAGCACAGTCGATTCGCCCTGCTGGGCGTTCTGTTGGGCCTAGCCCTTGGCGCGAACGCCACCGAACTCAAGGTCGGCGACAAGGCCCCGGATTTCAACCTGGAGTCGACCCACGGCGGCACCTACCAACTCGGCGACAAGCCCGTGGTGCTCGCTTGGTTCCCGAAGGCGTACACCCGGGGTTGCACGGTCGAGTGCCAGTCCCTGGTGGAGAAGGGCCACCTGATCGAGGCGTTCGACGTCGACTACTTCATGGTCAGCTGCGATCCCATCGAGGACAACAAGGGGTTCGCGGCCAAACACCACGCGGAGTTCCCCATGCTGTCGGACCCCACCAAGGAGGTCGCCAAGGCCTACGGGGTGCTGAACGAGAGCTGGGGCGTGCCCAACCGGCACAACTACTACATCGGCGCCGATGGCACCATCCTCGCCATCGACCGGAAGGTCAACCCGGCAACCGCTGCGGAGGACATCGCCGCCCGGTTGGCCGAGCTGGAAATCCCGAAGGTCGCCGAGGAAAAGGCCGACGCCGTCAGCGACACCTGATCAGTTGACGGTCCAGAAGTCGGCCGACTTGGACTCGCCAAGCAATAGGAGAATGCCGTGAAGGCCGTCATGGTCATGTACGACTCGCTGAACCGGCACATGTTGCCGAACTACGGCTGCGACTGGACCCTCGCGCCCAACTTCATCCGCCTCGGCGAACGGGCGGTCACCTTCGACAACCACTACGTGGGGTCCATGCCGTGCATGC
>JAPOYW010000387.1 GCA_026706425.1 Gammaproteobacteria bacterium | reverse complement strand
CACCATCCTGGCAAGGTTCTCCAAGGACTCCGAAAGGTTGCCGCCGGTGGTCGACTGGGTGCCGACGATCGCCGCCAGCATCGACAGTTCGGTAACTCGTACGCGCTGCGCCTCGCGCTCGATGGCGGTCGCGACGGGCACGCCGAAACCCGTCTCGAGGACCACCCGGGACAGCGACGTCTTGGCCGGTTCGTCCGCCGCCGAAGCCATCGAGGCCAGCGCCTGTCCGGTGGCCATGCCGTGGCGCACCATGCGCTGGAAGTCCTCGAGAACAACGAGGAACCGGTCGCTGAACTCGATTCGCTTGGCCTGTTCCATGGTCCGGGCGACCTGCCCGACGAGGACGGCGCCGATGCCGGCCGAGGCCGCGAAGGCAAGCGCACCGGACAGGCCGAAGAAGGTCAGGGCAACCCAGGCGACGCCGGACGAGAGCAAGCCGACGGTGAGCGAGACGACGGCGGCACGCCTCCCCCCCACAAGCGGGTAGCGGGCCTCGAGCCACCCGCCCCGCCCGGACTGGCGCCGCCGCTCCCGGCGCCGTTGCCGGTTCTCCTCGGGCGCCACTTCCATCGTCTCGCTCGCCAGCAGCGCCGCGACCGGGCCCATGCGCCGGTCGACCTTGGCGCGGCGGCGCATGGATCGGACGGCCAGCGCCACGGCCAGCGCGGCGAGCAGCGCGCACGCCACGGCGATCAGCAACGGCGTGCTCACCGCCGGACCGCCATGCCGGTCGCTCGGGAGGCGGCGTGTTCCGACCCCGCTGCGGGGGCAGCGCCGCTCACTCGAGGAATCTCAGAGTGCGGCGAACCGCGAACCGCGCCGCGAAGGCGTTCGCCAGGGCCGCCGCGTCGGGCGTCACCAACACGTCGCGATGATCGGCGGCGCCGCCGGCCATGTCGACGCACTTTTCGAGTCTCTTGATGTCGTTTTTGCCGGCTCTGTCGTTGCCGATGAAAATCGCATGGATGCGCACGCCTCTCTCGGCAGCGATTGCGCAGGCTTCGACAAACCAGTCCTGCAACGGATCTTCCGTGAGTCTGTTGATATCCCTCTCGTCCTTGAAGCTCGCAAGCTGGAATTTCGTACTCGGCCAGCCGTGGACATGGAACGGTGCGGCGTTCCTCACCGGCGTCGCGCCGTCGCCGACGTAGACCATGTCGCCGAGCCGGCCGTAGGGTCCGAACAGAGACGTCGGCCGGCAGAAGTGCCCCATCTGCACCGGTCGGGCGTTGAACCCGAACGCGTTGGCTTCGTCCATCAGCGCATCGGTGACTTGCGCGTCGAGACCCCGGAAGAGGCGCCAGGGCGACAGGGTCCTGAGAACCGCCTTGCGCGACGCCAGCTGCGCCGGCGTCACGGTGGGGAAGCGGTCCAAAATGCGGAACGCGGCGACCACGTCGTCGATGCGGCCGCCGCCGAACGTGCCGCCGTCGAGGTAGGTCTGGAACCTGGCGTCGAAGAGATTCCGGTCGTCCTTTGCGGCGGCGGCGTGGTACTGCCGGAGGTCGCGGGGCACGCAATGCAGTTCGTCGGCTTTCCATACCGCGTTCTTCCGGGGATAACGGACCGGGTCGGGGGCGCGTCGCAGCCTGGCGTTGAGAGACATCCCGGGGTTGGGCGAACCGTCCGAGACGATCAGGATCGATTTCGTCATCTCCTGACGGCAATCGTCGGGGTCGTCTCCCTCGGCACACGACACGACAGGGCGCGACGTGCCTTGCACATCCTCGACATCCCATACTCGCTGCCACAGCGGCGACAGCGTGCGCAGCGCCCACACGACGCCGAGGTGAAGGTAGGTTGCGCTCGACAATCCAGGGCGGGCTTCCGGTGGGCAATGCGACGATGACCCCGCCACTGCGTCGGGTCTCGACCCCGGAAAGCGGCACTCGACCTTCAGATCCGCCACGGCCGTCTTCAACGCGCCGACGTCATCGTCGAGGGGCGTGACCGGCGAAGCCATGCACAGCGCCGCGCCGCGCTGCGACTCCTTCGACCAGTCGTTGTCCGCCACCGTGGGACGTTCACGGAGATGCCGTCGGCCTTTTCTGCCTCGCCCCACTTCCGGCGGGGCCGGCGCCTCGAGCAGCGTCGCCATGACCGTTTGCAGGCGGTGGTCGGCGTGGCCGCCGATGCGCGCGTCCGGCCAGGAGTAGGCCGTGAACAGCGTGTTGAAATCGGCCTTGTCCGGCGGCGCGTCGGCGAGATGCAGCGGGGTGCCCGCCGGCAACGGCTTCCCTTTCGGCGACCACCCGTCCACGGCCTTCTTCGCAGGCCAGAGGTTCGGATTCGCGACGATGCCCTCCGCGTCGGGCGGACGCCATCCCGCCCGTCGTTGCGCTTCCGGCTGCCAGTAGGCGCCCCATCGCGCCATCACGCAGCCGTTCCAGAAGTCCTCGTCGTTCACGACCCAGGTGCCGAGCGCCGGCACCTGCCGGGAGACATCCACCGCCACGTCCGTCCGGCGCAGGTTCCAGTCGGTGCCGTCGAGCAGTCCCTGCGGCAGACTTCGTTTGCGCAACTCGCCGAGGTCGGCGCCGACGCCGTACTGATGGAAGCTGTCCGTCCAATGGCCCCACCCCCGGCGCACCGCCTCCTTCGCCGCCGCCAAGGTGTCACCGATCTCCTGGCCCTCCTCCGGCGTGCCGGCCAGCATCCTGAGGTAGCGTTCCTTGCCTGCGGTTTGGCCGTCTCCGGCGGTGTCGGCGACCTTCACGGTGGACGCGAACGGGACCAGGGAGACCATCAGGCTGGCGTGGTTTCCCTCCGTGGAGGCTCGCATAACGTCGAGCGCGTCGTCCATCGCCCTTTTGAGAGCGTCGATCTTCAGGTCGCTGGAGGAGTCGGTACGGACAATGTGGTGGCCCATGGAATAGGACAGATCGAGCGCGACGGCCACTTCGTAGGCATCGGCATCGAGCTTCACCCTCATTTCTATCGGGTCTATCGGGGTTGAATCGGAGGCCACGGTGTCTCCCGTCGACCACAGGTTCGAGTATGCATACGTTCCGCTGACCTCGACGGTGGTTACGCCCTCGCTCGGCTTGAATGTCACAACCGCGCTGGCGTCCAGTCCCGGCATCACGGCTTCAGCGAACGCTTCGATGCGCTTTTCGAGCTGCTCGTCGAAGGTGACGTCGCCGGCGCCGCTCAGCAGGGATCCCGTCGCCGAGATGGCCGCCCGGATGGCCGACTGCATTTCCTCCCGCTGCGCCTCCCGCCAGGAGTGGTTGATCATCGCGCCACCGGCCCCCAACATGAAGATCAGCGTCAATCCGCAGCCCGCCAGCATGGCGCCGCCGCGCCTGGAGCGGAGAAAGGACCGGTCGGCCCCGGCGGGACGGCGGCGGCGCGGACGGACGCCGGTCATGCGCGACGACACCAGAGACAGCCGCCGAAATCGTGCGGCGAGCCCCAGGTGGCCCGGCGGCGCACAACGAAGGCGCGATCGAAACCGTCGAAGAACTCGAGGCCGCGCAGCACCATGCCCCCGAAAAGCCCCGGATCGGGATGCAGGCAGGTGTCGACGACCACCCACCATCCGTTCCCGCGCAGGGCCAGGCTTGGCGGCAAGTCGTCCGGCGACAGCGCGGTCGGGTCCGGTCGCTCTTCATCGGGCAGCACAGCCTGCGAATACCCGAAATGGTCGCCCGCCTCCGGCAACGGCAACTCCGGCTCGAAATTCCGGCAGGCCCCGTCGTCGCCCCAACGTGCGTCGTCTACTTCGTCGGCAGCCGGCCACCTGTATGCGACCATGGGCAGGCACCAGTTGGCGTCGTCCTCGCATTCCGGGTCCGCCGCAGTGGCTGTGGCGTCCCGACGGTCGCCCCGCACGACCACGGCCACCGAGACGGCGCCCGAGCCGCGGCGGGCCAGGATCTCCTCCGCCCGGGCCACGGCGACGGGGACGGGGTTTCTGTCGACTTCGTTGGCGATCATCTCCGCGATGACGTACATCTCCCGCGCCAGGGCCGTGCGGTGGCCCACATACTCCCGAACGTCCCAGATGAACCCCACCGTCAGCAGCACGAACGGCGCCATGAAGATGAACTCGATGGTGGCGGTCCCGCGCAGTGCCGCCCGGACGCGTCGGCTCGCCACGGCGGCGCCCGTCACAGCGACAACTCCGCCGGGGCCTGATTGCGCACCAGGCTCTCCGCGCGCCGGGGCACTCCGTCCCAGAACCCGAACATCGGCGACCAGGGTCTCACTGTGATTTCCGAGCGCAACCGGATCAAGCTGCCGGCCTCCCCGCAACCGGGCCTTTGCCAGGGAGCGTGGTCGAACAGGTCCATGGTTTCGACGCGGACCTCGACTTCGTCCCCGGACACCTGGAAGTCCGGGAAGCCGATAGCCAACGTGCCGTCATCGTCCTGATCGAGCAGGCGCCATAGCCGGGCCTCCCCGAAGGCTTCCACGATCGCCTCCCTGCACCTCCCCGGATCGGCGTTGTCCGCTTCGGCGGCGGCCGCGCGGGCGGCGAGGTGGGTGGCTTCGGCCAGCACCTGGTCGAACGCGGAAACCCGCATGAACTCCCCGACCGGCACGAACAGGACGGGCACCGCGACCACCAGCATCAGCGCCAACTCCACGGCGAAGTGTCCCCGTTCGCGTCGCCGGGTCACAGGTCGCCGGGTCACAGGTAGA
>JAPOYW010000194.1:1692-4647 GCA_026706425.1 Gammaproteobacteria bacterium | reverse complement strand
GTTCCGTTCGTGACGCTAGCTGCCTCGCCCGCGGCTGCCGCCCCATGTGCCCTAGCCGATCTCGTACTGGCATCTTGGGTCGCCGACCGGATAGGTTTCGAACTCGCCGGCACTGTCGGTCAGTTCGCCGGACAGGCCCCAACGCCGGACACTTCTAACCGAGTCGAACTGCCGATATTCCGAGTTGGCGCTGTTGTTGCGGAAATCCGTTTCGGATGCCCAGGGCGAGTTCGGGTCTAGCCGCCAGCGGAAGTCGGAGTCGGCCCAACGGGGATCGTCTTGGGAGTTGACGCGGTCACGTTGGTAGTGCTGTGCAAACAGACTGAGATTCGTGCGTCCTTCGTTGAAGGTGCGGCCCCACTCGCCGATCAAAGTGAGATCCGTGCGTGGAATGTTCTCGAAAGCGGCGTGCTTGACCCGTACGCGCGCACCCTCGAAGTCGCTGTTCAGTACGTAGTTGACGACCCCGGCGACCGCATCGGCGCCATAGATTGCGGATGCGCCGTCTCGCAACACTTCGATGCGCCGGAGTCCGGCAGGCGGCAGGGACTGCGAGTTGGCGGTGTTCACGGGCACGAAGCTGCCCCCGACTTCCTCGGTCTGGTAGCTCGCGGCGTTTACCACGCGGCGACCGTTCAGGAGCACCAGCGTGTTGCCGGTTCCGAGATTGCGGAGGTTGAAGGCGCCGATGTCGCCCCGTGCCGAGTTGACGCCGCCGCTGATGTTCTCGGCCTCGTTGAAGAAGTTGGAGCCTTGCTCCACGAGTTGCTCGAGCAGGTCGGCACCGTCGTCGAAGCCCAACGCCTCGATGTCGTCGGCATCGAGCACGGAAACGGCCAGGGCGTCGGCGATGTCGGCCCCCTTGATCTGGGTGCCCGTGACGACCACTTCCTCGATGTCCGAGTCGTCGTCGTTCTGGGCCTCGGCTGCAGTTGTCGCCAGCAACAGCGGCACTAGGAAAAGACGACCTGGGTAGGGGTTGGCAAAGCGCATATGACTTCTCCGTTGACGCGGGATGCTCCCGCCGCGAGTCCATGGCAGGCGGTGCAGTTTGTCGCAAACGGGCGGTCGCATCAATGCGCCACGCGACTCCCGATAGTCGTTGCCGGCCCCTCGCGATGGCCGCTCCAGGCCCGTGTCGTCGCGCAGCGATGCGTGGATGCAGCAGCCACCGAGTTCGACATCGGAATTGATGCTCCAGGTCGCGGGGTGCTCCATGAGCGGCCGCCAGAAGTCCTGCGGGTCCCTGGTGAGGGGATGGTAGACCATGCCGTTTTCGACCATTCGCGTGTCGTAGATCGCATCGAAGTTCCGGAACCCAATGATGCGTTCCTGCTGGGTCCAGAAAAGCGGCGACGTGTCCGTGCGGGGAGTGCCGCGGCACGGTCATCGTCACGGGCCGCACCGCTTCCGACGGTCAGGCAGATGCCTAGAAGGGCAACGACGGTTCGTGTTCGGTCGACCATGGACGGGCTCGGTGCCATTCGGGCGCCTAGGTCGGCACGACGCCAATCAACGCGTCGAGCACCTCGTTGGGGCGTTCGTTGAGCATGGCATGGCCGCAGCCTTCGAGGCGCACCACCCGGGCGTCGGGTAGCGCTTGGGCAACGTCCAGCCCGGCCCGCGCAGGCGTCATCATGTCGTCGTCACCCGCGACGACGAGAACGGGGCATTGGATCTTTGCTCCGGCCGATTTGGCGTCGAAGGTGTTGCAGGCGGTGAGGTCGGCATGGAACACGCCCGGTGCGGAGCGTTCCAGCAGACGTTCGCCGACACCCAGCATCCAGACGCCCGGATTGGCATTGCTGCCCAGCGTGCCCGTGGAGTGGCTCCAGGTATTCGCCATGTCGATGGCCGCGTGGTGGTTGTCCTTCGCGGCGTTCAGCAAGGGGTCGGTAACCGGCATCGGCGCGGAGGTGCCCAGCAGGGCCAGCGCGCGGCACCGATCCGGCATCCTCGAGGCGAATCGATATGCAACCAGCGAGCCCATGCTGTGGCCAACGACTGCGGCGGTGGGTATTGCCAGGGCGTCGAGTACCTCGCCGAGCCAAACGGCCAGGGTGTCGATGCGGTCGAGCGGCGGACCCTCGGAGCGCCCGTGACCGGGCAGGTCGACGGCCGCCACGCGTAAACCCTGGCGCGCGAAGTGGCGCGCCGGCAACGCCCAGACCGTGTGATCCATGCCGGCACCGTGTACGAAGACAACGCTCTCGGCACCGGGGTCGGGATGGCCCGAGCCGGTGCCGACATAGACGGTGCGACCATCGACCTGGATGCGTGCTCCACTCATCGGGCCGCTCGAGACGCCCGCCGCAGCGCGCGGGACAGGTCGCCGATCAGGTCGCGCGGATCCTCGAGGCCGATGGACAGGCGAACCAGGCCCTCGCCGATGCCGGCGGCGGCCAGGGCCTCGGCGTCCATGCGGTGATGGGTCGTGCTGGCCGGATGGATGACCAGGGACTTGGCATCCCCGACATTGGCGAGGTGGGAGAAGATCGACAGGTTCTCGATGAACGTCCGCCCCGCGTCCCGGCCTCCCTTGATGTCGAAGCTGAACACGGCACCCGCTCCCCTAGGGAGCAGACGTGCGCTGAGGTCGTGGTCGGGGTGGGAGGTCAACTCCGGATAGCTGACGGACTCGACTGCTTCGTGCTCGTCGAGGAACGCCACCACCTCCCGGGCGTTCGCTACGTGCTTCTCCATCCGAATGGGCAGCGTCTCCAGCCCCTGCAGCACATGGAATGCCGTGGTCGGCGACATGCACGCCCCGAAATCCCGGAGTCCCTCCCGCCGAGCCCGGACGATGAACGCTTGGGGACCGAACTCCTCCGCGAACACGAGGTCGTGGAAGCCTTCGTACGCCTCGGTGAGGGTCGGGAACTTGCCCGACGCCTCCCAATCGAAGGTGCCGCCGTCGATCACCAAGCCGCCGATGACGATGCCGTGGCCGCTTAG
>JAPOYW010000194.1:0-1667 GCA_026706425.1 Gammaproteobacteria bacterium | reverse complement strand
AAAAGTAGAGGGTTTGCAGAGATAGGGCGTCGCGAAGGTCGAGTCCACGAGAAGGGGTAGGTCGGCGTCGTGCGCGACCTCCGCGACTGCGGGAACATCCAGCACTTCGAGACCCGGGTTGCCGAGGATCTCGCCGAAAACCAGGCGTGTGTTATCTCGAATGGCCGCCTCGAATCCCGCTGGCGACCGCGGATCGACGGAGTTCGTTTCGATTCCGAACCGGGGCAGCGTGTATTGCAGCAGGTTGTGCGTGCCGCCGTAGAGCGACCGCGACGCCACGATGTGGTCGCCGGCGGAGCAGATTGTGGACACCGCCAGGTGCATGGCCGCCTGGCCGCTGGCGACGGCAATGGCGGCGACGCCGTGTTCGAGAGCGCTTATCCGCTCTTCGAGCACCGCGTTGGTGGGGTTCGACAAGCGCGAATAGACGTGCCCCGCGCGCTCGATGTTGAACAGGCCCACGGCGAAATCGCTGTCCGGGAACACGAATGATGCCGACTGGTAGATCGGGGTCGCGCGGGCACCCGTGGCGGCGTCCGGCCGCTGGCCGGCATGCAGGGCAAGGGTGTCGAATCCGGTGGGGCGAGGGCCCCGATGTTCGCCGTCGGCCATCAGGAAATCCTACCAGTCCACATGCTCTGCCGTGCGAAAACCGGCATATGGTGGCCGGGGCCCGGTTGTGGCGCCTCGAGAAGCCTTCGCCAGTCTCGCCGACGACCGGGAAGCGGTGTGTCCTATCGAGGTGCAGACACCGTGGCGTGGCGTTCGATCCCGGGCGTAACCGGGTCGGCAGTTCGCGGAGAGAAGAGGCTGTAGCCGATCAGTCCGATGATCAGCGTGAACCCCAATGCCATCGTTCCGAACAGGAGGTTGAACTTGGTCGAGAACTCCCGGTCGTGGGCCTCGAGCTTGGCATCGAGGGCCTCGAATCGGGGTTCCAGTCCTTCGAATTTGCCGTCGGACTTGAATTCCAGTCCGTTGAACCGGACGTCGAACTTGGTTTCCAGTCCTTCGAACTTGGTTTCCAGTCCTTCGAACTTGGTTTCCAGTCCTTCGAACTTGGTGTCCATGGCGTCGATCGCAAGACGTAAGGACTGGACGGCGTCGTCGAGGTCGCGCTTGGTCACCATGTTGTCGGCCAATTCGTCCCCGAGGGCACGGGCCATGCCTTCGGCCTGGGCATCGGCGAATCCGGCTGCCTTCAAGCGATCTGCGAATCGCAGGGTGTCGATCACGGTTGGGTACATCGTCGTTACCGTGTTGGTCGAGCTTATCACGTGCTGGGTAGATCCATCCTGCCCGATTCGCGTGGCGGATGCTGTGAGACATCGACCCGAACCAGTGTGCGAATTGGCTGAAAGTTGCGTTACGCGCGGCGCTCCCGTTTGCGCCATTCGATCATTCCAAGAACCCGATTTTGTGCTAAGGTGCACTTCCATCTTCCGGCATGGACGCTTAGACCGGGTCAAGATGGGAACCACCCAATACATCTTCGTAACCGGCGGGGTCGTGTCCTCGCTCGGCAAGGGCATCGTCACGGCCTCCTTGGCGGCAGTTCTCGAAGCTCGAGGCCTCAAGGTCAACATCCTCAAGATGGACCCGTACATCAATGTTGATCCCGGCACGATTAGCCCGTTCCAGCACGGCGAGGTATTCGTCACGGCGGA
>JAPOYW010000006.1 GCA_026706425.1 Gammaproteobacteria bacterium | reverse complement strand
GAACACGCCCCAGATCAGCGTGAAGATCATCACGGTCAGCTTGGCGGTCTCCATGAGGGCTTCGCGCAGCCGCCTACCCATCAACGCCGCCGCGCGATCGCGCCATGCGCGGTAGGCGTAGAGAGCGAACACCACCATCGCCCCCAGCGCCCCGGCCTCCGTGGGTGTTGCGGCACCGGAATAGAGCGCGCCGAAAATGATGCCGACCACCAGGAAGATCGGCAGCGCCCCCGGCAGACTGGCGAACCGTTGACGCCAGCTAAAGCCGTGGATCGGCTGGCCCAGGTCCGGGCGGTACGTGCACATGCCGATGATGAGAGAGGCGTAGATCAGCACCGAGACGACACCGGGCAGGAGCCCTGCGAGGAGCAGTTTGCCGACGGACTCCTCGACGATGATGGCGTAGATGACGAGGATCGCCGACGGCGGGATGAGCGATGCCAGCGTGCCGCCGGCCGCGATGACGCCCGCGGTGAGTCGCTTGCCGTAGCGGGCCCGCAACATGTCCGGAATGGCCACGCGCGAGAAAACGGCGGCAGTCGCGGTGGACGCCCCGGAGACCGCGGCGAACCCGGCGCTCGCGAACACCGTCGACACGGCGAGTCCACCCGGCACCCAGCCCACCCAACGACGCGCGGCCTCGAACAGTTTCGTCGTGAGGCCGGCGTGAAAGGCGAGGAAGCCGATCAGGATGAAGAGCGGCAGCACGGAAAGCGGGTAGGTTACTGTCTTCGAGTGGGGGATCGTCCCCGCCACGGCGGCGGCGACGTCCCACCCCTTGAGGGCCAGCAGACCGAGGAAGCCGGTCAACGCGGCGGCAACATAGACCCGAACACCGATAGCCACCAGGGCGATCAGCAGAACGACGCCGCCGATGCCGATCCAGAGTTCGTCCACGCCGGTCACGGCGCCGATCCCCGTTGCTCCTCGGCGAGCCGTATCTCCTCTTCGGCCTGGGCGGCAGCGTCCTTGATGGTCGGCACGGCGACGGGGTCGTAGTCCGGGTGGACCACCAGTCGCAGGTAGCCCGCCAACTGCACCAGCAGCCGAACCAGGAGGACGGCCAGCGCCACGGGCACCACGAGCTTCGCCGGCCAGGTGACGAGTTCGATGTCGATGGTGCTGTCCCCGAACTCGAACGCCCGTCCGAAGTGGCGCCAGGAGTAGGGGATCAGCACGCCCACGATGAACGCGGCCAGCGCCGTCCCCACGGCCTCCGCGCCCCAAAGCCAGCGGCCCTGCAACCGGCCGATGACCAGTTCCATGCGCACATGACCGCCGACGCGCTGTACGAAGGCGATGGACAGGACCGCGAAGCCCACCATCGACACCTCCACGATGTCGATGTAGCCGAAGATCGGCGCCTCGAACACCGTTCGAAGGAGGATCTGCGCCACGCCGAGCAGCATCAGCGCGAAGATCAGGCTGCCGGCGAAGAGGTTGAGGCCGTTTTCCAGCCGACCAAGCAGCCGATCGGTGCGATCAAGCTGGCGCCCGAATGCGTCGTTCACGGTCGTCGGTAAGCCGTGCTGTTGGCGGCTAGTCGGTCTTCGCGGGATAGCTCTGACCCACGGCCGCAAAGATGCTCTCGACGAGCCCCCGGGCATCGAAACGATCCTGGTTGTCATCGATCCAGGCTTCGATGACGGGTTCGCCCGCCTGCGCCCGGAACTGCGCAAGCTGAGCCTCCGTGTAGCGGATCTCCTGGAGGCTCTCCTTCAGCATAGGCAGGTTCTCGGCGTCGAAGTCCACGTAGGCTTGGATCTGCGCGGTGATGACGTCCTCCTTCACGTCCGCGAGCAGCTTCTTGTACTGCGCTGGCAACGCCTCATAGGCCGTGATCGAGAAGACCAGCGGACAATCCGCCGTGCCGGGCGAAAGATTGCCGGTGAACCAATCGGTGACCTCGTGGATGCGGTAGGCGACGTGGGCGTAGGTGAACGGGAACGAGGCAGCGTCCATCGTGCCCTGCTGGACGCCGGTGTAGACCTCGGTTGCGGTGGAACTGGTCGGCGTCGCGCCGAGCAGCTTCATGGCTTGGCCGAGGCCGCCACCGGCGCGGACGGTCAGTCCCCTCCAGCCGTCGAGATCCAACGGCGGCTTGCCGCGACCGAGAATCTCGTATTGGGGCAGGAAGGTGGACGTGTACGCCATGGCATTCCAGCGGGCGAGTTCCTTCCTGACGGCGGGGTGGGCGTAGACCGCTTCGCGAACCCGCCGGTTGTCCTCCCAGGTCTCCATGGGCAGGAACGGCATGGTGAGCACCATCAACGCGGGGTTTTTCTGGGGATGGTAGAAGTTGGCTACCATCGCTGCCTGGAAGGCATCGATGGCGATCCCGTCGAGGTTCTCCCGGGCCTTGGACACCGCCTCGCCGTAGTGCAGCACCAGCCGCCAGTTGCCGCCGGTCGCCTCCTCGATGCGGGCCGCCAAGGCGTCGACGAGGGCGGTGCCAGGTCGGGGCTTGCCCCAGAGCGAGACATCCCATTTGAGCTTCGGACCGACGACTTCGGCACCGAACCCGGTCGCCGAGCCGAGCACGGCGACCGCAACAAGTAGCGCGCGGAACACTTCTCGCCTAGAGGTGTCGGCGATTGCCTGCCGCGACGAGGGGACCGGCGGCAACGAGTTTCTTGCTGTGCGAGTCGACCCTCAAGTTGAGACCCTCCAACGGGCGCGCACCCAGCAGCTGCATGTCGCTGCCTTCGGCGAAGACCACCTCGTCAGTGGTAAGGTTCTCCCCGACACGGATGATGGCGAAGCTGATCGATCGGCTGATTTGGCCGTTTGCCATGACGAATCGTTGGTTCCGCCTCTCCGGGACCACGCCGATGCTTTCGAGGGTCTCGGCGCTGATCCATGTGAGCTCGCTACCCGTGTCGACCATGACCTCGGCCACGCTAACCGACCGGGTTCGGTCCTGCTGACTCTGCAGCAGACATCCGATGCTGAAGGTTCCCATTGACCTGTACCACTACATCAAGTCAAGCGAGTGTGTTCAGGGAGCCCCGGCACTGTCAAGCCGGGTTGGTGGTATGCTCCGGCGCGCTCGGGAAAGCGCGTTCGCTCGGGAGCGGAACCACGCCGGGCAAACGCGGTCAACAGTTCGTCGGTTGTCGCAAAACCCACCATGAATACCGATCACGCGCTTCAAGCTCCGGCGTTGGCCCAGCAACCGGTCTCGGTGACGCGGAAGATGGCCGCCTCGCTGCCGCAGCTGCGTGCCGTCGCGGAGGCGAATGGACTGACCATCCACCATCTCGGTGCGGGCTACCCGAATCCCGAGGTCACGGATCCCCGGGGCTTCATCGCCCACGAGCAGGCCTACTTCGATCACCTGCGCCGGCTCGAGGGATTGAACGACCCGGCCGCATTGCCGGAGTTCCTGCGCGAGTCCTATGCCTACACCGACACGCTCGGACCGGTTGGCCCGCGTGAGTCCTTCGCGGCTGTCTACGGGCACGACTGGGGTCTCGACATGGACCCGGGGCGGCTGATTCCGACCGTCGGCGCGACCGGTGGCATCAGCCTGGTCTGCTCGTTGTTCGAACGGCCGGGCAAACCGCTCGCCTACATCACCGATGCGCCCACCTATGCGGGATTTCTGGCTCGTGCGGGTCTGTGCCGCCATGCGCAAATCTACAGCGTCGATATGGACGACCAAGGCCCGGATCCGGCCGGCTTTCGCAACGCGATCCGCCGCGCGAGGGCGGACGGGTTCTTCGTGCCGTTCTACTACACCGTCCCCGACGGCCACAATCCGGCCGGGTTCTCCTTCAGCGCCGAGCGGCGACGCGCGGTTCTTGAAATCGCGGCGGAAGAGGGAATCCTGATCGTCGAGGACGCGCCGTACGTCTATATCAGCTACTCGGATGCCGCCGAACGGCCGCAGCCGTTCTTCGCGATGGATCCGACGCGGACGGTTCACCTGTTCACCGGATCCAAGATCGGCCTGCCGGGACCGCGAATCGGGTTCATCTACACCGAGGCGGTCGCGGAAATCGAGGGCGGCGATCGCGTCTCGCTGACCGACCTTTTGCTCACCGAGGCGAGCGCCGACATCCTGTTCCAGAATCCGCAGGCGCTCCGGTCCTTCGAGTCGCTACTGGTCGACGAGTCCTTTACGCGACGCCGGTCGCTTTGGCCGGTGGCGGAAGGCAAACTCGCGGTCTACCGCGAGAACCGCGCCATCCTGCTCGACGGCCTCGAGGCCAAGCTCGGCGACCACCCCGACCGGTTCCGGTGGACCGTGCCCGAAGCCGGGTTCTTCAGCGTGTTCACTTTCCTGGATGCGGACATCGTCACCGACGACGAGTTCGTTGCCCGCCTGGTTGCGGAACACGGCGTCGTGGTCATCCCCATGTACGACTTCTACCCGCGGGATGCCGACAGCGCAATCCCAAGGCCGGCTACGACCAATTGCGGCTGTCGTTCTGTTTCACGGAACGGGTCGGACGCGACCGGGTCGCCGACCTGACGGCGGCGGTAGCGGCGTTCGGGGACGCCGCGTTGGCGGTGACCGGCGCAGCGTAGACGCTATTGGCTGGTCTCGATCCGCGCCGCTTTGGTGTCGTCGTACCACCATCCATCAGGGAATCACTAGTGTCCCAAGAAATAGTCGAACAGATTCAACTGTTTGGGGTCGTCGAACC
>JAPOYW010000243.1 GCA_026706425.1 Gammaproteobacteria bacterium | reverse complement strand
AACCAACCCGCTCTCGGCGGGCCAGCCTGGACAGCCGTGCGCATCTTCGAACGCCCGTGTCCGCCCGAGCCCGAGTGGTTGGAAACAGCCGTCCTGCAGCCGCTCGCGATCGCCCAACAAGTAGGTTATCTCCTGGGGATCGCCTGTGCCCCTCCCGCCGGCTCAGTGTCGGACGGATTCGCGTGTGTCCCCGACTCCTTGCCTTCGGCTCTTCGGCTCACCAGATTTGAAGTGGTGTCCAGTCAAAAAAGACGTACGCCACCACAATCGAAAAAGAGACGTAGGCGATCAACCTTGTCAGACGAACAGATCGCCGGTCGCGTTTCGTGAGTATGGGTTCAGGTCCCTTCGACATAAAGCGGTCCCGTGCACAAATCAACCAAGGGGGTACCAACCAGCGTGATTCCTGCGCCTCTAACTGCAGCTTTGCCTGCCGTTGTTGCCACGATCGCAGGAATCGAACCACCCGCAAAGGTGAGTAACCCAGCTTGGAACAGTGCCATCCTGCACATGTTTACACAAAGGCCAGTGTACACCATGGGCATACGGGCATACCCACTGTCGGCATGGTTCCTTGCGCGTAGTAGTATGTGGGGCAGTTTGGCGGAGTCAGCAGATCAGCCCACCCTTGAAGCCAAACAGGGTCTTGCCACTCGGAATTGTTGATCGCTGCCGCGCTGTTGTGGAAGTAGCACGCCCAATGATAGTAATCTCCACCACATCCGCCTTCCGCGAAGCTCCTCAAGCCGTCGAAGTACGCTCCTAGTTCCGTGACGCTCAGGTTCTCGATCTTCCACTTGTAGCAGTCCCGTTCATACATATTCGGTTCGGACGCACAATAGACACTGGCCGGGCAGCCGTCGAAGTAACTGGGCCCCTTTTGGCTAGGGCATTGGTCGGGATCGTCGTAGACGCCGTCGCCGTCTTCGTCTGCGTACACTTCGCTGCTGAGAACTACGCCGTGAGGACCGAGCCAGCCAACATAGAACAGGCCCCAACCAATGGAGTAGCTGGGGCAGTCGCTCCAATGACTGGCGAAAGTGTTTTGGGGGCATCGCACCGACATGCTCGTGCGACTACCAGTAGCCAGAACAATCTCCTCGTTTGTGGGACAGCCAAAGTTGTTCACATCCCCCGCCTTATCCGGGCATATGTCCATTTCGTCCATCACGCCGTCGTTGTCGCCGTCGTCGAGCGGGCTCGCACTGCCTGCCGCTGCAAACGCGACCGCCCATACGGCCACCTGTAAATGTTTGAGTCCCATGGCTCTCCCTCTTAACTGAGTTCAAAAAAAACCTCGACGCGGCGGTGCGTTGACCGCGCGCCGGGTTGTGGTTCAATTCGCTTGACTCGCGTTATCCGAACGCCCGGGAGCCAGCTGACCGCCGGAGGCCGAGGCGAAGTCCGACAAGGTCCTGCCGCACCTGGACTTCGACCTCGCGATCCGCCTGTTCGACAACCTGCCGGAGCCCGTCGCTCGAGTCTGCCGGGCGCGCGGGGAGCTACCGTGCCAACCAGGAGTTGTACAAGGCGAGTCACGATCAGCCCTCCTCCAGGGACGCCTTGACCACCCAGAAGACGTGGGTGGTTCCGCACGACGAAGGCGGGTTGTTCTTCGACACTGCCTTCCGGCATCGGGAGCATCCCCATGGCGCGTCCGCTTCTGCAAATCCGCTTTTCCGGAACCGATCCCATGGGTGTGATGGACGCTAGAGAGCGGGCGTCATGCAGCAAAAACCAATACAAACGTTGTAAGGGTTTTGGCTTGCGTTCGGTCCGCGCACCGATGTAGAGGACGTTCGGGGGATTGCCGGACGGCGGACCAGCTATTCGGTCTGCGCGGTGGCCACGGCCAAATTGGCCCGGGCGTCCACCGCTGACACGACTAGGAGCAGTGGAAACCAGATGGCGGGACGCATTCGGGCCAAGGGCACCGACAACAGCACCGAGCAGAAACAGGACACCGAGATGCCAGACCTCGCCGCCCGGGACCACGCCGTCGGCACCCGCGACACCTACCGGCGGAGCTCACGGCGGTTCGACGAGTGGCTCGATGGGTCCCCGACTGACACTGCCCTAGCCGACTATCTGGTCGTTCTGTTCGAGCGCGGCATTGCTCCGGCCACCGCAGGGGTCGCTGTCGCCGCCGTGGCCGACCGCGCCAAGCGCAAAGGTCTGCCTTCTCCGTTGGGCGAGCGTACCGCCCGCGCGCTCTCCGCGTTCCGCCGCGACGCAGCGGATCGCGGCCCAGGCCAAGTCGTCGGCATTTCGTGGAAACAGGCGGATCGCATGGCGGACCTCGCCGCAGCCTCCGGCAATCCAGCAGGCCTGCGCGATGCGCTTCTGATCCGCCTCGCCTCGGACTGTCTGCTCAGGGTAGCCGAGGCGTCAGCGCTGGATGTCGCCGACATCTCCTTCGTCGACGATTGGCTGCAGGTGGTCGTCCGTCGCAGCAAGACGGACCAGGAAGGCACCGGGTGCGTGCTCTACGCGGGCCCACCAACGGCAGGCCTGGCCGGTCGGTGGCTGCGAATCGGGGGCATCGCGGACGGCCCGTTGTTCCGTCCCGTCAACAAGGCCCGGCGTATTGGGCCAACTAGGCTAAGCGCGCGCTCCATGCGGGAGATCATCAAACGCCGGGCCGCACATGCGGGGATCAAGGGCCGCGTTTCGGGCCACTCGTTGCGGGTCGGCGCGGCACAGTCCCTGCGGGACGCCGGGGCCACGATGCCGGAACTCATGGCGGCAGGTCGCTGGGAGCGGGTCGAGACCGTGGCGTGCTACATCAGCACGCAGGACGCTGCCACTGGTCCCGTCGCCCGGCTCCGCTACGGTGTCGTGCCGCAGGACGGCGGCAGGCGGCCGCATGTCCGCCAAGGGCCGTACAAACGCCTCAAGCGTGTGGCGCGGAGGGCAAAGGAGGCGGCACGGGAATCAAGGCGTGCAAGACGGGAGTCGAAGTACACTCGGAAGATGGTAAAAAAACTCCAAAAAGCGCTTGCGCGGATCGAAAAGGCCATGATAAGTTCCTGAAAAGCGGATTTCTGGAACCTATCGTAACTTCCTGTTTGCAATGACATTTTAGGCCGTCGTTCATGCAGCGACGACGGCTTCAAACCTTCGGCCGAACGGTCGCCATTGCACGGCGTCGGACCATCGCAAGGAGGGCACTGTGATCGGCTTCTAGCCGTCTTCCGGTTCGAGCTTGAGCGACGCCGAGTTGAGACAGTAGCGCAGTCCGGTGGGTACCGGACCGTCTGGGAAAACATGGCCGAGATGCGCATCGCACCGGGCGCAGAGCACTTCCGTGCGTACCATGAAGAACGACCGATCGCTCTTCGTCGCGACGGCATCGTTCGCCACCGGCTCGTAGAAGCTTGGCCAACCCGTGCCGGAGTCGTACTTGGTGTCCGAGTCGAACAGTGGCGTTCCGCAACACCGGCAGTTGTAGATCCCCTTGGTCTTGGTGTCCCAGTACTCGCCGGTGAAAGCCCGTTCGGTCCCCGCCCGGCGGGTGACTTGGTACTGCTCGCGAGTCAGCTGATCGCGCCACTCGGTATCCGACTTGACGACCTTCTCTTGTGCGGCATGCTGCGCCTCGGAGGTCGTGGCACCGACGGCCTTGTCCATGTCCAATCCTGTACCATTGCCGAGCTTCGCGGATTCTACGCTTAGGATGAGCACCATGAAAACCAACCCGGCGGTCGTGACACCCTTCGCCCCACGGAGGGATCCAATCGTCAAGTCCACCAAGCTGGCGGACCTCTGCTACGAGATCCGCGGACCGGTGCTGGCCGAGGCCAACCGGCTCGAGGAAGAGGGTCACCGCATCCTCAAGCTCAACATCGGCAACCCGGCTCCGTTCGGCTTCGAGGCACCGGAAGAACTCCTTCGCGACGTGATCCACAACGTCCCGGCGTCGCAGGGATACTGCGAATCCAAGGGCCTCTACTCAGCGCGCAAGGCCGTCATGCAGGACTGCCAGCGCCAAGGAATCGCGGACGTGGATGTCGATGACATCATCATCGGGAACGGGGTCAGCGAACTCATCGCCATGAGCATGCAGGCCCTTCTGAACGACGGCGACGAAGTGCTCCTCCCCGCGCCGGATTACCCGTTGTGGACAGCAGTCGTCAGGCTGTCCGGCGGTGTCCCAGTCCACTACCGGTGCGACGAGAGCGCCGGTTGGCAGCCCGATCTCGACGACATCCGGGCCAAGACCACCAAACGAACCCGGGGCATCGTCGTCATCAATCCGAACAATCCCACCGGTGCCGTCTACCCAAGGGCCACGCTCGAAGCCATCACCGATTGGGCGCGCCGGCGCAACCTCGTCCTGTTCGCCGACGAGATCTATTCGAAGATCGTCTACGACGGCGCCGTGCACCATCCCCTCGCGTCGCTTTCCCAGGATGTCCTGACGGTCACCTTCAACGGCTTGTCCAAGGCCTACCGGGTCGCCGGGTTCCGCACCGGCTGGCTGGTGGTGAGCGGACCTACCGAACGCGCCCGGGACTATATCGAGGGGCTCGACATCCTGGCATCGATGCGGTTGTGCGCCAACGTACCGACGCAACACGCGATTCAGGGTGCGCTAGGCGGCTACCAGAGCATCACGCAATACGTCGCACCGGGCGGCAGCCTCTACGAACAGCGCCGGGTCGCCCACTCGATGCTCAACCAG
>JAPOYW010000362.1 GCA_026706425.1 Gammaproteobacteria bacterium | reverse complement strand
GGGGGCGACTCCCGCCGGGAACAACTGCGCCCCACCGTCGATCCGCAACACCTGTCCGCTGATGTAGGACGAGTCCTCGGTCACGAGGAACTCCACCGTCTTGGCCACTTCCTCCGGCCACCCGTAGCGGGTCAACGGCCCTTCGTGGACCTTGCGCTCGTCACGCGTCGGCCTGCTGGCCTCGAAACGCGCGGTGATGATCTCGCCCGGCGCGATGACGTTGGCGTAGACACCGTGGGGCCGCAGTTGTGCCGCCAGGCAGCGGGTGTACTCGTGCACGGCCGCCTTGGCGGTGCCGTAGATGACTTCGGAACGGTGACCGCCGAGGCCCGCGATGCTGCCGATGGTGACGATCCAGCCGCTGTTGCGCTCCATCATCTCAGGGCAGACCTCTCGGCAGACCAGGATGCAGGTCATGAGGTTGCGGTCGAGGATCGTGCGGACATCCTCCAGAGACACGTTGACGGCATCGTTGACGACGGGTTTGCCCGCACGTTCCCCTCCTGTGCCCAGCGAGCCGATGTCGCCGCCCGCGTTGTTGATCAGGATGTCGATCTGCCCGAAGCGGTCACGGATCTGGGCGACAAGGTCCTTGACCACGGTCTCGGACGTCAGGTCGCCGTGGACCGCCAGAACGTCAGCGTCGTAGGCCTTGGCGATCTCGTTGGCGACGGTTTCCAAGGAGTCGGCTTCGTTGAATGCCCGGGTGGATGTCGGCGTCGTGCCGTGGACGGCGACATTGGCGCCGAGGCTTGCCAAGTGGTCGGCAACGACACGGCCAATTCCACGGGACGAACCCGTGACCCAGGCGACTTTGCCGGCAAGGCGGCCGGCGGTTTGATCTGTCATGTGTACCCCTCCTGCGTGCTGGACGTCAGCCGAATGCCGACAGCACCTCCTCCGCCACGAGTTCGTATTGCTCGACATCGTCGGTCGGAATGCCGCCGATCATGATCTCGTGGGCACCGGCGTCGATGATCTCGCCGATGCGGTCGATGACATAGTTCTTCGGCCCCGCCGCCGTGCCCTCGCCGAGCCGGCGGTTGGCTATGAACTGCGCGGCGGCGGCTTTGTCGTCGGTGACCATGGTCGGCATCAGCACGGTGTGGCTGATCTCGCCGGGATCCCGCCCCGCGTCTTCGCAGTGCTTGTTCAAGACGCCGACCTTGTGATGGAAGTACTCCTTGCTCATCGGCCCGCCGGACCAACCGTCAAGGTTCATGACATCGCCGTGGCGGGCGAGTGTGCGCAGTGTGCGCCGCTCGCCGGTGCCACCGACCAGGATGGGAATCGGCTTGTCGTAGCTACCCGGGGACAACGGCGCGTCGTCAAGCGTGTAGTAGTTGCCTTGGTAGGTGACGGGCGACTGGTCGTGGAACAGGCGGCGAAGCAGTTCGACCGACTCCTCGAAACGGTCCTGGCGCTCCTTCATCGTCGGGAACGTCCAGCCGTAGGCGCCATGTTCGCGGTGGAACCAGGCGGCCCCGATGCCGAGCACGAACCGGCCGTGGGAGATGTGATCCACGGTGCCGGCCATTTTGGCGGCGAGACCGGGATTGCGGTAGGTGTTGCCGAGGACGAGGTGGCCGATCTGCAAGGTCTCCGTGAACCCGGCGACGGCTGCGGCGACGGTGAACCCCTCGTGGGCGGTGAGGTGCTCCTCCTCCTTGCGCCCGGGCGGCGGCAGGTAGTGGTCGGCGAACCAGATACTGTCCCACGGCCCCGCATCCAGGGTCTCGGCAACCCTGCGGATGCTGTCCCAGGTGTTTCGATAGCACGTGACCTGCGCGCCGAACTTCATCGGATCCTCCCCTCGCCTTCGCCAGCTTGCGCCGGCCAAAAACACGACAGTATAGCGACGGTTCCTCGGCGCGGCGCCTCGCGCGGCGGAAGCGAGCTGGAGAACGTCGACTGTCGCTAAGGCCGAGAGCCGCTGTGCTACGATCACTTCGCGCGTCCGGCGGAACGCGCCTGATCCGCGGGAAGGGCCAAGCCCGTCCGCCACGTCAACGGCTACCTTCTTGTCGCGGTCGGTTCGCGGATGCCGGCCGCCAGGGAGGTTGACCATGACTTCATTCCACGGCCCCAACACCGACAACCTGCGCAAGCAGGCCAAGGCTTTGCTGCGAGCTTGGCAGCGAGGCGACTCAGAAGCACGGGATCGGGTAGCCGCGTTCTTTCCGAACGTGCCTCGCTTCGGCCTCCAGGCCGCGCAGCTCGTCCTTGCACGCGAGTACGGCTTCCGCAGCTGGTCCGCGCTCGCTCGCTTCGTTCCCCGCCTGGGACATTTCGACGACATTGCCACCTTTCGCGTCGCCCGCGAGTTCGATGTGAAGCCGGAACGCCTTTGGGACACCCTCTCGAAGCCCGAGGAGATCGGCGCGTGGCTGCTGCCGGTCAGCTTCGAGCCAAGAACGGGCGCCCCGTATGCGTTCCGCTCGCAGCCGGCGATGACCGGTACGGTCGGCGAGTACAGTCCCCAACGGGCGATCCGCTTCGACAGCGCCGATGGCGCGTTCTGGCGCTTCGCCATCGAGCCCCTCGACGACGGCGACGCCACGCGCATTCGCCTGACCGTCGAGGACCGGATGACGCTCGAGTCAGTCGAAGGTTTCCCCGGTGGCGTTGCCAAGGCGTGGAACCCCGGCGTGACGGCGGGCTGGCACGAAATCCTCGATGCGCTCGAACTCCATCTCACGGGTCGGCAGCCGCCCGACATCGACTATCCACGCCTATGCAGGTTCTACGACCGGGTGCTTGAGCAACTCATCGAACAGGGCTCGCGCGAGTGGACCAGCGTTGACCTTGACGGTGGTTCGTAGCAAACGACTGCCTTTCTTATTGTTAATGTCTTGTTGTATTAAGCAAAAGTGTAGTTCACAATACCTCAACATGAGTTTTGCTTTATTAAAGGCGCCGGTCGACGAGCGACCATCTGATCACCCGTTGATGGGCCTCCCGCGGGAGGATCTCGACCTGATCACGGAACTGGTTCTTCAGTCTGGATCTCTCAAGGGATTGGGCGTGAGCTACGGCGTCAGCTACCCGACGATCCGCGGTCGCGTGGACAAAGTGATCGAGCGGTTGCGTCAGCTAATCGCGGGAACGCCGCAGGACCCGCTGGTTGAGTTGCTGGCGGATCTGGTGAAGCGGGGCGAGTTGACGATCTCTGGTGCGCGGGCATTGCGCGATCTCGCACGTGCCGAGCGAGAGCGAACTAGGGAGAACTAGGCGTGGAGACTTGGTGGCCGGTGAACAAACAGGCCTATGGCTCGGGCTCGCAGGCGGTGGGATTGGGTGTGTGCTTGGCATCGGCGGGGCGGTTGTAGGTGCCGTCTTGGCGCCTCGCGCTAGGGGGCGGCGTTTGGTCGTTATTTGTATGGTTGTGATCGCCCTAGTAGGGTCGCCCCGGGAGAAGACTATACGCGCGCCTTGCTTGCGTGCAGCTTTTGATCTGGAAGTGATTGCCGATGCGTCCTGATCTTCTCCTGTGCGTGAACCTGTTGATCGCTGCGCTGACAACGCATGCAGATGATCCGCCAAAACATCAACCCGGCGCAGCGGCCCACGCGTTCATTGACCGACCTGCTGACGAGTTGCAGTGGCAGCACGGCATGTCGTTTTTCGGTGACTTCAAGTACCCCCCAGGATTTACCCACTTCGACTACGTTAATCCTGACGCCCCCAAGGGCGGCAAACTGCTCCGCGGCTACACCGTCAGCTGGAACAGCTTTACGCCACACATCATCAAGGGCCTGAGTGCCCCAGTCAACATCCTTGGTGAAATGAGCCTCTACGACTCGCTGATGTGGCCATCCGGGGACGAGGTCGGGGTTTACTATGGCAACCTTGCAGAGAGCATCGCCGTATCTGACGATTCAACTGAGGTGCGTATTCGCCTCCGGCCGGAAGCACGCTGGCATGATGGCGTTCCGGTGACTGCACGGGATATCAAATTTTCGTTTGAGCATCTTAAGGCCAACGGTGGCGCCGGTGTTCGTGCGGCCTTTCACGTGCTGGAAGCAGTGATCATCCTCGGGGAAAGGGAAATACTCGTTCGTTTTCGCCATCCGGTCAACCTCAACAGTATGGCGACGCTGCTGGGCAAGCCCGCCATGTTGCCGGAGCACTACTGGCGGGAGCGCGATATCACTGAGACTACGTTGGAGCCACCGCTGGGCAGCGGGCCTTACCGTATCCGTGACTTCAAGGCTGGCAAATACGTTGAACTCGTTCGGGTCCCGGATTACTGGGGCCAAGACCTGGGTATTCACCGCGGCCGCCATAACCTGGACGTCCTGCGTTTTGAGACCTATCGCGACGACACGGTACAACGCGAGGCCCTGAAAAAGGGGTTGCTTGATATCTTCACTGAAAGCAATACCGCGCAGTGGGTAAGCGGCTACGATCAGGACAAAATAGAGCGCGGTGTGCTACGCCAATACAAACAACACTGGCTACAATACGTCGGCGCAATCCGCGCGTTGGGTTTCAACCAGGAAAAGGAGCGTTTCACCGATGTTCGGGTTCGTGAAGCATTGACCCTGGCCTTTGATCTCAAGTGGATGAACGATGTACTGTTTTACGGCGTATATGAAATGCCGGAAAGCTACTTCCATGGCACGTATCTGGCTGCCACGGGCTTGCCTTCCGCGGCTGAAATTGCGTTGCTGGAACCGTATCGG
>JAPOYW010000436.1 GCA_026706425.1 Gammaproteobacteria bacterium | reverse complement strand
CTGGAGATGGTTGGCGAGTTCGATGTTGGCGGCCTCGTCGAAACGGGCGCGCAACTCGATCACCACCAGCACTTCTTTGCCCCGCCTGGCCGCGTCGAGCAGGATCTTGACGGCGGCGGAGTCCGTGCCCGTGCGGTAGAGCGTCTGGCGGATCGACAGGACGTTGGGATCCTCCGCCGCGCTGCGCAGGAAGTCGAGCACCGGCACGAACGAGTGGAACGGGTGGTGCAGCAGGATGTCGCCGCTTCGGATCGCCGAGAAGATGTCGGGTGCGGTCTGGATGCGCTTGGGAATGCTGGGGGTGAATCCCGGGTACTTGAGATCGGGGCGATCCACGAGGTCCGGGATCGTGTTGATGCGCATCAGGTTGACGGGGCCGTTGCAGTAGTAGACGTCGTCTTCGGCGACCGAGAACTCGTCGGCGAGGAACTGGCCGACGTGCTTCGGACAGTCGTCGGCGAGTTCGAGGCGCACGGCATCGCCGAAGCGGCGGGACGAGAGCTCGCCTTCGAGCGCGATCAGCAGGTCGTCGACGGCTTCCTCGTCGACGAACAGATCGCTGTTTCGCGTTACCCGGAACTGATAGCACCCCACGGCCTCCATGCCCGGGAATAGCTCGTCGACATGGGCGTGGATGATGGAGGAGAGGAACACGAAGGCGTTGGGACTGTCGGCCTTGTCCTCGGGCAGCCGGACGACCCGGGGCAGCGCGCGCGGGGCTTGGACCACGGCCATGCCGCTTTTGCGCCCGAAAGCATCCTTGCCTTCCAGCGTCACGATGAAGGTCAGGTTCTTGTTCAGGATGCGCGGAAACGGATGGGCCGGATCCAGGCCGATGGGGGTCAGGATCGGCTCGAGTTCGCGGTGGAAGAAGTCGCGGAGCCACGCTTCCTGCTCCTGGTTCCAGTGGGCCCGCTTCAGGAACCTGATGCCCTCGGCGTCGAGCAGCGGAAACAGCACGTCGTTCAGGACGCGGTATTGCTCGTCCACCATGTCGTGGGCGTCCAGCGCGATGCGTTTGAGCTGCTCCGAAGGCGACAGGTTGTCGGGACCGCGCTGCGTGGCGCCCACTTCCTCCTGCTGCTTTAGGCCGGAGACGCGGATCTCGAAGAACTCGTCGAGGATGGTTCCGACGATGCACAGGAACCGGAGCCGTTCGAGCAGCGGCACATCGTCGCGCTTCGCCTGCTCGAGCACGCGGCGAATGAACTGGAGCTGCGCCAATTCCCGGTTGATGTACAGGTCGGCGCTGGCGAGATTGGGCGGTTTTGCGACCTTCGTCGCCATACAATGTTCCGCGCTATGCCTCCGAGAGAGCCTACCACCGTGTCGAACTCGCCGTCGGCGCGCGACCGGCTGTTCGACGAACCCCGACAACTGGTCGACTTTGCCTTCGACGAGGCCGTGGCCGCAGTGTTCCCGGACATGATCCGGCGCTCGGTGCCGGGTTACGAGACCGTGGTTGCCCTTACTGGACTGCTAACGGCCCGGCACCTCACACAAGGCGGGCGCTGCTACGACCTCGGCTGTTCGCTCGGCGCGTCGACGCTTGCCGTGCTGCGCGCCATCGGAACAACGCGGTGCGAGGTGATCGCGGTGGACAATGCAAGCGCGATGCTCGAGGAGGCCCGCCGTCTGCCCGAGTTCGACGACCGCGTCGAGTGGGTGGAAACCGATGTTCGCGAGGTCGAAATTGACCGTGCGCAGGTGGTGATCCTGAACTATGTCCTGCAGTTCCTCCCTCCCGAGGACCGGCTGCCGTTGTTGCGGCGTATTTGTGCGGGTCTGTCGCGCGACGGGGTCCTGATCGTGTCCGAGAAGCTTGACGCGGGCGGCTACTTCGGCGGACTCCACCTGGATTTCAAACGTGCCAATGGCTACAGCGAACTAGAAGTCAGCCAGAAGCGCGCCGCTCTCGAAAACGTCATGCGGGTCGATAGCGAGGACACCCACCTCGCCAGGTTCCGGGATGCGGGCTTCGGCGCCGCGCGGGTCTGGTTCCGCTGCCTGAACTGGGCTTCGTTCGTCGCCTGGCCGGAGGGGGATCCCTGATAGCGCCCCATAGCCGACCCGTGGTAGGCGCGGTCGAGTCCTTGTTCTCGGCTTGGCGCGGTGCGTCGGCGGATTGGGCCATCGACATCGTGCAACGAGCATCCCATGGCGATCTGCCACGATGGCTGGCCGCCTTGCAGCGTCTGCCGGATGTGGAACCGGACGAGCTCTCGCTGGGCCGCGTGGTGGGTGCCAGTAGGACCTCCATCGCAAGCGAGAGCAGCGAACGCCTCGAGGCGGCGCTCAAGGAGCTGATCCCGTGGCGCAAGGGGCCCTTCCACCTGTTCGGCATCGACATCGACGGCGAGTGGCGATCGGATCTCAAGTGGGCCCGCATCGCTCCGCACGTCGACCTCGGCGGCGGCCGCGTCCTCGACGTGGGATCGGGCAACGGCTACTACGGCTGGCGCATGTTGGAGGCCGGTGCCGCATCGGTGGTCGGGATCGATCCGTCGCTGCTCTTCGTCCTGCAGCACGCGGCGATCAGCTACTACGTGGAGCGGGGCGGGCACCGAAACACAGTCCTGCCGGTGGGTCTGGAGGAGTTGCCTGCGGCGGCGCCGTTCGACGTGGTGTTCTCCATGGGGGTCGTCTATCACCGTCGCGACCCTGCCGACCATATCAGGGGGCTCGCGGGCCGCGCCCACGACGAGTCGACCTTGGTGGTCGAGACCCTGATCGTGGATGGCGCCCCGTTGCGGCCTCGTTCCCGGTACGGGCGGATGCGCAATGTCTGGCTGGTGCCGGACCTGGCGACGCTGCACTCGTGGCTCGCGGCGGCTGGATTCGCCAACACGGACGTGGTCGATGTGTCGCCGACGACGACAGCGGAGCAGCGAACTACCGCCTGGATGCCCTACGAGTCCCTAGCCGACGCCCTCGATCCCGAGGAGCCAAGCCGGACGATCGAAGGCTATCCGGCGCCGAAGCGCGCCGTTATGATCGCCCGAAGGAAATGACGAACTACCCATGAACGATTTCCTGGCACCTTGGAAGTTCCGCTTCCGCAGCAAGACGGGCCGTCTGCTGTCCATCGTCGACTGCTTCCGCAAGGAGCCCAACAAGGGACTCGCGGTGGTGCAGGTCGCGCGAGCCAGCGGGTTGCCGATCCACGACGCGGCCGAACTGCTGGAAGGCACGCCGGAGCTATTCGTCAAGTTGCCGGGGCGGGGCGACGGCATCACGCGCTACCGGCTCGCCTCCTCGGTAGCGGTCCGGGCCGACAAGGAGGTCGACAACCTGGTGCAGCGCCACGCCCGGCGCGAGTCCTGGATCTTCTACGCCCTGATGCTGATGGCGCTCCTGGTACTCGTCGTGATTGCGATGATCATCGTGCCTTCGCTCATGTAGCGGCGACCCAATCGCGCCCGCTCTTTTGAGTAGCCGGATGCCAGAACAGCTCCCACCCGAAACCGCCACCCTCCTAGACCGCGTCGAGCGCCTGGCCCGCGACGTGCTGGTGCCTTTGCGCGACGACGCGGACTTGGACCCTGCCGAGCGCGCAGACCGGGTGCGGGCGGCCTCGAAGGAAGCCGGCATCTACGCGATGGCCCAGCCGGCGGAGTTCGGCGGCGGGGCGACCCTCTTGGCGTTGACGGTTGTCAGGGACACCCTCGGCGCGCACAACGTCTGCCACCTGCCCGGCATCTTCGGGCCGAGTCCCGGCGTTCTGGGCGGTGTCGGCGAACCGCTGCGCAGCCGGTACCTCATCCCGCTTCTCGCCGGCGAGAAACGCGCCGCGTTCGCCTTCACCGAGCCGGACGATGCGAAGCGCGCCACCTGGGGCGTCCTCGACGGCGACGTTCTGACGGTGAACGGCCAGAAGTCGTACGTGACCGGCGGGGCGAGCGCCGACTTCATCAACGTCCTGGTGGAGGTCGAGGAGCACGGTCCGGCGATGGTGGTTGTCGACCGCGAGGCTCCCGGCGTTCGGATTCGACGCACGTTCGGCTCGGTGGACGGCAGTCACCATGCCTACATGGAGTTCCGCGATGTCCGGCTTCCCGCGGCACATATCGTCGGCGAACCGGGCCGGGGTCTGCCGCGCGCCATGCGGCAGATCGGCGACACCCGCCTGGCATTGGCCGCCGAGAGCGTCGGACTGTGTCGATGGGTCGTCGACTTCGTCACCGATCACATCTTAAGTCCGCACCGAAGCGGCGCGCCCCTGGGTCTGCGGGAGGGGGTCCGCTTGCGCTACGCGGACATGCGCATCCGGGCCTACGCCGCCCGCAGCATGGTCTATCGCACCGCGCGTCTGGGCGACGCCGGGGAGAACATCGTCAACGAAGGCATCGCCGCGAAGGTGTTCGCAACGGAGACCGTGGGAGAAATCGTCGACATCGGGATCCAGTTGGTCGGCGGCGGGGCGTTGCGGAGCGGCCACCCCTTGGAAGCGCTGTACCGCCGCGTCCGGGCGCTGCGTCTCGCGGAGGGCGCGAGCGACGTGCTCCGGCTGAACTTGGCCCGCGGGCGCCTGGACCTGGCCAAGGGGAGGATCTGACGCCCCGCTCCAGTCAAGTCTTGTCAGTCGTCGAACAGCGCGATGTAGCGTTGGCAGGCGAACCGGCGATTCCTGGCGTTGCCCGTGACCTCGGCCAGGACACCGAGTTCCACCATGCGGTCGATGAGCCGGTTCGCG
>JAPOYW010000017.1:2999-4703 GCA_026706425.1 Gammaproteobacteria bacterium | reverse complement strand
AACACGATCGCAACCCACACGATGAGGGCGGGCAAGGCGTCGGCCGCAAGGAAGACCCCTAGCGAGACCGGTTCGAAGGTGGCCCTGATGGGCCAGTCAAACGCCTGTCCAAGAGCACCGACGCCTTGGCTGATGACGAGGAAGGCGACAACCGGTGCGGCAAGCGTCGCGACGACACCGGCCAGACGCCCGGCGAGCAACTGGATGTTGGACACGGGCCGCGTGTGGAACGCATCGGCGATGCGTTCGCGTTGCTCTCGGCTACCGATGTCGAAACCCAGGAACACGGCAGCCGCCATGAGAAACCAGAGCAGGTAGCCGCCGAACGAGTCCACCTGGAACCGCGGAGAGGTAACCACGGACGCCATCAGGTTGGACATCGAGGCATGCAGAGCGGTGAAGTAGAGGTAGCCGATGCAGGACGTGACTACCGCGAGTACCCCGAACACCCAGGTCCGTGCCAGGCGGCGTGTCGTACGCACCTCGGCGAGGAAAACGGCCGCGAACGTCTTGGTCATTCGCAATACACCCGGATCTGCTCGGCGTTGTCGGTCGTTGACGGCACGGTTGAAGTATCCAGTCGCTGGACGATCCGGTCGAGGCGGTTCTTAACAGCGGATCCAACAACAATGGATAGATCACATCATAATACTTAACTATTTCAATGAATTACACTCACATCAACTCTGCACCCAAGGCGGGACGAAGGCGTGCTATGTTCGGACGATTCGACGATGCCGCGCCCGTCGCGGGGGGCGAACCCTTAAGAAGGAACAGGGATGTGCGAGATGCGTGAACCGGATCCAACGCCGCAGGTCGAGGACCCTCTCGACGCGGATTGCAGGGACGACCTGGGCTTTCCGGTGTTCGATGGCCTGGAGTTCCCGGGCTGCGTGGCGGTGCCCATGACCAGCGCCCAGTACGAGGCCTGCGAGGAGCGTTTGGAGTTCTGGGACGAGGCCGCCGGGATCGCCATGATCGCCGACTCGGAGCCGGGCGTTGGTCACCAGCAGCCGATGGGGTTGCTGGGTGGCATCGTGGAACGGATCGCCCAGGAGCGGGGCTCGCGAATCGCCCGGTTCTGCGAACTCGGCCTCACGCGCTACGGCGCAGGGGGAAACCGCCGGGCCATGCAGCCCGACGAGTGCCTGTACGTCTATCCGGAGCGCGCGCACCTGCCTACGGCCGGGTCGCTTACTGTCGGCGAGGACGATCCGCCGGATGTCGCCGTCGAGGTCGACTACACCACGGATGTACGGCGCGGCAAGCTTAAGGTGTACGAATCCTGGGCGTTCCCGGAACTGTGGGTGGAGGTGCCGGACCACGAACCGCCGCGACGCCGCCGGTCCCAACTGTCGGGTCTGACCGTCTACCTACTGAACCGCGACGGTCGCTACGAGATCGCGCCCGAGAGCCGCGCCTTTCCGGGCTGGCGGGCCGAAGAGATCCACTTGGCGATGAACGAACCGGTGATCACGCCGGCCATCAATGCGACCCTGCGCCGCGTCGGCGCCGAGCTGGGTGCGCGCGACGGCACGGGACCGGACGACGACCTGCTGCTGGCGGCGCACCGGCGGGAGAGCCGAGCGGAAGGAAGCGCCGAAGGCCGAATCCGCGAACGCGTGGAACTCGTCCGCCAAACCTTGGCGGCCAGGGGCGTCGCCCTGTCTTCGGAGTTCCCGGCGGCGTCCTGCCGGGCCGCGC
>JAPOYW010000017.1:0-2989 GCA_026706425.1 Gammaproteobacteria bacterium | reverse complement strand
ACTTCGAGCGGCTGCTCTGACTCGACCGGGGTTGGCGGCTCGCTGAACCGCCGCTGGTAGAATGCCCGTTTTTCGTACGGGGCCGATTCAGTGGCGTCAGCGCGGACGCGCGTCAAGATCTGCGGAGTGACGACGCCCACCGACGCGCGGGCGGCGGCGGATGCGGGGGTGGACGCGGTGGGAATCAACTTCCATCCACCGAGCCCGCGCTCGGTGGGTCCGCTGATGGCGGCCGAGATTGCCGCCGCGCTCCCGCCTTTCGTGGCGGCTGTCGGGGTGTTCGTGGACCCGGATGCCGACCGCGTGCGGCGCATCCTCGACCGGGTGCGGCTGGACGCGCTGCAGTTCAGCGGCGAAGAGAGTGCGGAATTCTGCCGCGCCTTCGGGCATCCCTATATCAAGGTGGCGGGAATGGCACCCGATTTCGACTTCGCGGCATTCGAGACCCGCTATCCCGATGCCCAGGCCTTCCTTCTGGACACCCACGACGACGATCTCGCAGGAGGTACGGGACGATCGTTTGACTGGTCTGCTTGGCCCGACTCGGATCGCCGCATGATTCTCGCCGGCGGACTTGACCCGGATAACGTCGCGGCGGCCATTGCCGCGACGCATCCCTACGCCGTGGATGTCGCAAGCGGCGTGGAGGGGGATGTCAAGGGTCGCAAGGACGCGGCGCTTGTGCGGCGGTTCGTGGCGGAGGCGCAGCGTGCCCAGATCTAATCGGGTTCCCTACGAAGCACCCACGCAGGACGGCCGGTTCGGCGACTACGGAGGCCGCTTCGTCGCGGAGACCCTGATCCACGCCTTGGACGAACTCACACGGCTGTACGCGTCGGTCTCCCGGGATCCGGACTTCCTGGCGGCGTTGGCCCAGGAACTCAAGGACTACGTCGGGCGCCCAACGCCGCTCTATCGCGCGGATCGACTCACCGAGCACGCCGGCGGTGCGCGAATCTACTTGAAGCGCGAAGACCTGAACCACACCGGTGCGCACAAGATCAACAACACCGTGGGCCAGGCCATGTTGGCGTCCCGGATGGGGAAGACACGCCTCATCGCCGAAACCGGTGCGGGTCAGCACGGCGTCGCCACTGCCACGGTGGCAGCGCGTTTGGGCCTCGAATGCCGCGTCTACATGGGTTCGGAGGACATCGCGCGCCAGAGCATCAACGTCTACCGCATGAAACTGCTCGGCGCGGAGGTCGCCCCCGTAGCCGCCGGTTCGCGCACGCTGAAGGACGCCATGAACGAGGCGATGCGGGACTGGGTGACGAATGTCGACAACACCCACTACATCATCGGCAGCGTGGCCGGCCCGCACCCGTACCCCATGCTGGTGCGGGACTTCCAGGCCGTGATCGGCGCCGAAGCGAGGGACCAGTGCCTGGCCGCGGAAGGGCGGTTGCCGGATCTCCTGGTGGCCTGCGTGGGCGGCGGGTCCAACGCGATGGGGCTCTTCCATCCGTTTGTCGACGACGAAGGCGTGGACATCGTCGGTGTTGAAGCGGGCGGCGAAGGGCTGGCGACAGGACGTCATGCGGCGCCACTCCACGCCGGCACGCCCGGGGTGCTGCATGGCAGCCACACCTACCTGATGGCCGACTCAAGCGGCCAGATCGCGCAGACCCATTCCATTTCCGCAGGCCTCGACTATCCCGGCGTGGGCCCCGAGCATGCCTACTGGAAGGATCTCGGCCGGGCAAGATACACGAGCGTCACCGACGACGAGGCCTTGGCGGCTTTCCGCGTTTTGAACCAGACCGAAGGGATCATGCCGGCGTTGGAATCAAGCCACGCCGTGGCGTGGGCGTTGCGCGAGGCCGCCCGACGGCCGCCGGAGGACATTGTCCTCGTCAACCTTTCGGGGCGCGGCGACAAGGACATCCACACGGTGGCCGGCATCGACGGCATAGAGGTCTAGTCGTGTCTAGACTCGGCCAACGTTTCGAGACCCTCGCCGCCGATGGCCGAAAGGCCCTGAACACCTACATCGTTGCCGGCGATCCCGTACCGGAGGCCACCGTGCCCGCCATGCACGCCTTGGTGCGCGGCGGCGCGGACCTCATCGAACTCGGCGTGCCGTTCTCGGACCCGGAAGCGGAAGGACCGACGATCCAGGCAGGCATCGAGCGGGCCCTGGCGCACGACGTGACCTTGGCCGACGTGCTGGACATGATGTCGGCGTTCCGTAGTGACGATCGGGACACGCCGGTGGTTCTGATGGGCTACCTGAATCCTTTCCTGAGGATGGGCTACGAGGCGTTCTGCAAACGGGCGGCGGACGCGGGCGTGGACGGCGTCATCGTGGTGAACCTGCCCCCGGAGGAGGCGGGGACGTTCCGCAACGCGCTCTGTGTGCGTGGCATGGATCTGGTTCTGCTTGTCGCACCGACCACGACTAGTGAGCGGGCCGCCTACATTGCCGGGCAGGGATCCGGTTTCCTCTACTACGTCAGCTACAAGGGCGTTACCGGCGCGCGTCGCGCCGATGCAGCGTCGGTCGCCAAGCGTCTCACCGACGTCCGTGCCGCGGCCCGTGGGCTGCCGGTGCTCGTGGGTTTCGGGATCAAGGATGGCGCGTCGGCCGCAAACATCGCACCCCATGCTGATGGTGTCGTCGTGGGCAGTGCGTTGGTCGAGACCATGGGTTGTACGGCCGTTGCGGGCATTCCGGACAGCCTGCAGGCGCAGGTCCGCGAGATTCGGGACGCTCTGGACTAGGCAGTGCGAACGCCAACGCTTGCCGCTTGGCTCGACAGAATCGGCACGGAGCATCCGCGGGGTGTCGAACGCGGGCTGGATCGGGTCCGGACCGTGGCCGAATGCCTGGGCGTCGTGCCGCCTGCCGCCAAGACGATCGTGGTCGCCGGCACGAATGGGAAGGGTTCCACGACGGCCTTCGCGGAACACCTGCTCCTGGCGGCCGGGTACCGCGTGGGAACAACCACATCGCCGCACCTGCACCGTTTCAACGAACGTATCCGCG
>JAPOYW010000521.1 GCA_026706425.1 Gammaproteobacteria bacterium | reverse complement strand
GTCCGTGGCTGGAGCGTTGGCTGCCCCTGGCGGCGAGCATCGCGGCGCTGGCGCTCGCGACGATGGTTTACTTCGAGCGCGGCGATCAGGCGCCGCCAATCGTGTGGGAGGATCCGGGCGTAGCGTTCGACGAACCCGGTCAGTTGCAGCCGATAGATTGGTTCGACGAGGAGAGCGTGTCACCCATGGTGGAAGCCATGCTGGCGGCGCACGACACCCAGCGGCGCGAGGAGATCGAGGCGTTGGCGGTGCTCCTGCTCGGCGTCATCGACCGTCAGGCCACGGACACCGAGGACAGCATACGCTACGTCATCACCCAGCAACTGGCCGATCAGAAGCGCTTGGACAACCTTGCCGAGCACGTCGAGTGGGCGAGCTACCGACAGGAGGAACTCCCATGAGGATACTCTGGTTCTTTGCGGCAGCGCTCGCGGCCGTAGGCCAGGCTCGTGAGCCGGAAAACCTCGCAGCGCTCGTCGATGAGATGGCCGTCCTCGAACGGGTGCTAGGGGCAGCACTGCAAAGTGAGGTGCCGAGATGGGCAGGTTCCCGTTACGACTTCGACGCGTTGCGCCGTCAGACAGGTGTGCATTTGGAGCCTTGGCTGCAGGAAAGTGTGCGCACGATCAAGGCGGAATATCTCGCACGGCAGGGAATCGTGGTTTCACTCCAGTTCAGTCACAGGCCATCGGCACGCGACCTTCCGAACTTCGTGTTCGAGACCATGGCGCGTTCGGGGGAGATCCACTTGCCGGGACTCGTCACCTCCCTCAAGCCGGACGACTTCGCCGAGCTGAAACGACTGGTCGACGAACGGGACGAAGCTCGAACGAAACGCAGTGAATTGGAGCGAGCTTGGCAGATGGAGTTGCGTAACGCCAAGGCGATTAGTGTACCGACACGACCAGAAGTCAGCGGGCCGACCGGGCGCGAGATCAGTGCAGTGATGGGTCGCCAGAACGAGCTGCACAGGGCCATCGTCGAAGAAATCCAGCGGTTGCGGGGTCGCCTTGCGGAACCGGCCGAGGAATCCTCGACAGACAACATCCACGGCGCCCTAGTGCAGGCGGTGTGCGACTACGCGAGGCTCAAGTCGCTGCCGGACGGCGAACACCTGACGTTGAAAGTCAGGCAGGGCAAGGGGCCCTTCGAGGGGGGAACAACAAGGTCCCAGTGGACCTACCACGTCCTCGCCAAGCAGGATGTTGTCGAATGCCGGAAGGGCACCATCGACGCTGCGGAGTTGCGACACCGCGCCTATGTCTACTGACCGGCAGCGCTTCTACCACGTTTGCCGAGCGTTTTGAGTGGGCGAGTTACTGACAGGAGGAACTCCCATGAAAGCACTCTTTTTGCTAGCCGCAACCCTCGCGGCCGGAGCTCAGGCTCGTGAGCCGGAAAGCCTTGCGGCGGTGGTCGATGAGATGGCTGTGTTCGAACGGGTGCTTGGGGCAGCACTGGAAAGCGAGACCTCTGTTTCGACGGGGTACCGCTCTCGGTTGGAGGCGATACAGGATCAGACAGGCATCAATCTGCGGCCTTGGCTGCAGCAGAGCGTGCGCTCCATCGAGGCGGAGTACCTTGCTTGGCAGGGAATCCTGGTTTCGCTCCAGCTCCGTCGCGAGCCTTCGGTGAACGACCTTCCCAACGCGTTGTTCACGACCATGGCACGGACGGGCGAGACCCGCTTGCCTATGATCCTTGCCTCTCTTGAGTCCGGCGACTTCGCGGGGCTCAAGAGGCTGGTCGACGAACTAGACGAGACGCGAAAGCGACAGGACGAGTTGAGGGGAGATTGGCACCGTGAGTTGCGCAACGCGAGTGATAGCGGATCGGCTCGGCAGGAGCCTAGCGAGCCCATCATGCAGGAGATGCGTGCGGTGGCCGCTCGGGAACGTGAGCTGGATGCCGCCATCGATGCAGAGATCAAGCGGTTGCGGGACATAGTCGAACCCCGACAGGAACCATCGACAGACGACGTCCACGCCGCCCTGGTGCAGGCGGTGTGCGACTACGCGATGCTCAAGTCGCTGCCGGACGACGAACACCTGACGTTGAAGGTCAGCCAGGAAACGGCACGCCTACCGCGACGAGGGCTCGAATGGACCTACTACGTGCTCGCGAAGCAGGACGTTGTGCAGTGCCGGCAAGGTTCCATCGACGCCGAGGAGTTGCGCCAGCGCGCTTTCGTCTACTCTCGTGTACGCGCGCACGATTGATCTTAGCGGAATTACGCTGGGCTGCTCGTCGGGGCCGGCGTCTGCCGCACATCGCCCAGCACACGGTCCATTTCGGCGGAGACGATCCGCAGCGAGCCTTCGTCCAACGCGCGCCGGAAGGGTTCGTCATCCTTGAGCCGGCGCCGTTCGGCTTCCGACAGCTTGTCCCACACGTGTACCACCAGGTCGGGCGAAAAGGCCGCGAGGGCGATCCGCACGGCTTCCTCCTCCTCGTCGCGCTCCTTCTCGCAGCGGTAAAGCACGATGGCGTCGCTCTTGTTGGTGACGCCGACGCCGCCCAGGACCACGGCCCCGCGCAGGTCGGCCCCCCGCATGGAGACGAACACGGGCTTCCTGCCGACGCTTGCACAGTGCCCTTCGGCGACGGGATTGGACGATTCCAGGATCTTGCGGTAGGGCGCCTGGAAGAGGATGTCCCGCCAGATCGGCACGCTGACTTCGGCCTTCATCTCGCTGAAATCGGAAAGCGTCCCCGGCTGGACGGTCGCGCAACCGACCATGAGTAGACAGCAGCCAAACAGGGCCAGCGCTCTCATTGTCGTGGTCCCGCGGTCATCGGAGACTTCCCGCCGCGCCAGCCCAAAGACGCGCGCGGCGGCCAGGATCGCGTGATTGGCCATGGTTACCCTCCCATTCCAATGTCTCGATCCTAGGACCGTTAGCTGAACGGAGACTGAACGACCACGCCCATAGTCTCAGTTGCGCGGTGGCTCAGCCATCAACCGTTCGATCAAGTCCGCGAACTCGCGCTCGGACCGCTTTGGGCCAACGTAGGTTCGCCACCGGGACTTCAACGGCCAGGAATAGCCGTTGCGCAGGCTTCCCGTGCCGCTTGCCACATCCTCGAACCACTCTCCCGCACCGTAGATCGCATAGAGCACGGCAACCTGGTCCCAGCTTGATCGTCCCTCGAACCTGCCGCCGAACCAGCGGAAGTAGGCCTCCCGGACGGGGTTGTCGGCGGACGTGTCCGCGAGCGTGGCACCGGTCCGCACGCGCCCGCCGTAGTCCGAGATGGCCAGCGGCGTCGGCCAGTTCTCGATCACCTCTTGGGTTGTGTCGACGAGGCCGTGCCGGACGAGGTTGAAGCCGTCGTTGTGTCGGCCGCCCATGACCACGAGTTTCTCGACCTTGCTCGCAACTAGATCGACCTCGGCGCGCAGCAGATCCGCGAGGTTGTTGAGGAAGCCGACGCTCACGATGGTCACGGAAGCATCCGGCTGATCGTTCAACACGTGCCGGTAGACACCCAGTGCGTCAGGCGCGTTGTCGGCGGTCAGGCGGCGGGGGAAGGCAGCGACGCGGTTGAGGTAGCGCGATGAGTCGGGGTCCGAAAGCTGACCCCGATACACGCCGACGGGTATGTCGCCGCGGCCGTACCAGGTGTTGATCGCGTGGATCGCGCCAGCGCCGCTTTCGTGGATCTCGTTGTAGCTCACAGCGAGGATTCTGGCGCGACCGTCGTCGGCCAATGCATGGAGCACCGCCAAGGCGCCGACGTCGTCCACATCGAACGTCATGTCCGTTTCGAGGATGACCCGTTTCGGGTCGTCGGGCACCGCTGCCTCGTTCGTGTGTACCGGGAGCGTGACCAGAAGGAGCAACGCGACCGACGCTCGTCCCATGGTTTGTGCCACCTGCGGAGGCTCCTGCTGACGGATTGTTGCGGATCGGAGGGTGCGTCGCTCGATCCACGCGGCTCCAGACGCTACCACAAGCCCGCGACGGGCCGAGCGGCAAGCGTGACTGCTTTTCATGCACGTCGACGTGGAACTCGGTACGCTTCGGGCCATCAACCCGTCAATACGCGCCCGGAGCCCCGGTATCAGAACTCGCGTGGAACAGCCCCGTAGGGGCGACCCTATCGCGCCCGTCAGGGCGCGCGGTCGCCTGCATGGTGACCTGTCGATTCGTCGAAACGGGACGGGACAAGCCCGTCCCCTACGGCCCGGCACGCCAACGCCGGCAGTTTCGTCCGGCCATGGCGCCCTGCCATACCCGTGCCCGGTACCCGCAATCGTTGACATGGCGTTTCGATCGTGGAGGCTCCGTTGAGTGGGGCGACGGCTACACACCCGGTGCTAGCTGTCGAGGACGTCCGGACCCGGTTCCACACCCAGGAAGGCGTCGTGCACGCCGTGAACGGTATCGGCTTCGAGCTAGGGGAGGGCGAAGTCCTTGGCGTGGTCGGCGAGAGCGGTTCGGGCAAGAGCGTGACCATGCTGTCGCTCCTCAGGCTGCTGCCCACACCGCCGGCGGAGATCGTCTCGGGGTCCGCGCGGCTCGAAGGCGAGGACCTGATGGCGCTCGATGCGGATCGGCTCCGGGAGGTGAGGGGTGCCCGGGTGGGGTTCATCTTCCAGGATCCGATGACGTCCCTGAACCCCGTGCTCACCGTGGGCTACCAGTTGACGGAGCCGCGGCGCGTACATCTCGGCATGGACAAGGCCGCTGCCCGCGAACGCGCCGCGCAGTT
>JAPOYW010000563.1:1799-4730 GCA_026706425.1 Gammaproteobacteria bacterium | reverse complement strand
TACCCGTGCGCTCGTCCGCGTTACTGAGGGTCGCCGGCACCGTCTGTGTCATCGGCATGGGATCGGCCCTCGGCGCAGAAATATACTCTAAGCCTGCCACGCAGGACTTCCCCGCCAACGTCTACTGGGGCGACACGCACCTGCACACCAACATGTCCGTCGACGCGAACGGCATGGGCAACCAGCTACTTTCGCCGGACGACGCCTATCGGTTCGCCAAGGGCGAGACGGTGCGGGCACACAATGGCCAGCAGGTGCGCCTCGCCCGTCCGCTGGACTTCCTCGTCGTCTCGGATCACGCGGTCAACCTCGGCGTGATGCCGCGTATGCAGGCTCGGGATCCGATCCTGCTCGCGACCGAAGTGGGACGGAAATGGCGCGAAATCTGGGACGAGGCCGAGTGGTCGCCGGATGCGGCGCTCAATGCGGATTCCCTGGAGGAGTGGCGTTCGGCCTCGCGGGCGTTCGGGGTGCGGTCCGGCGGGCAGCAGTCGTTCTTCTGGGCTGCGTGGTCGAGTGACTACGTCGCCGACGAGACCTTCCGGCGCTCGGTGTGGGACGAGGTATGCGACAACGCGGAACGCCACTACGAGCCCGGCGCGTTCTCGTCGTTCATCGGTTACGAGTGGACGCCTGCGAGACGCGATCCGAAGTCGCCGAACTTCCACCGCAACATCATCTTCGAAGGCGGACCGAGCGCGGCCTGCCAGTTGCTGCCGTTCTCGGTCCAGGACAGCAAAAACGTCGAGGACCTGTGGGCGCACCTGGACCGTTACGAGCGCGAGACCGGCGGCAAGGTGCTCGCCATCCCGCACAACGGCAACCTCTCGAACGGTAGGATGTTCCTGCCAGTGGACTTCGACGGCAACCCCATCGATGTCGAGTACGCGCGTACCCGGGAACGGTGGGAGCCGATCTTCGAGATGACGCAGATCAAGGGCGATGGCGAGACCCATCCGGTACTTTCGCCCGACGACGAGTTCGCGGATTTCGAGACCTGGCCGCTCGGCGAGAGACCCCACAACCTGCCCGTCGAGGGGCGGCCCGCGGATTTCGCCGAAAAGAAACGCTACGAATACGCGCGCTCAGCGCTGATGGTGGGACTGGATCTGCAGGCAAGCCTTGGCGTCAATCCCTTCAAGTTCGGCATGATCGGCGCCACCGACGCCCACACCGGTTTGGCCACTGCGGACGAAGACAACTGGTGGGGCAAGCACACCATGGTCGAGGCCAATCCCTATCGGGCCTTGACGACCTGGCACTACGCCGCGGGCGGTTACGCCGCCGTGTGGGCGCGGCAGAACACACGCGAATCCATTTTCGCGGCAATGCGCCGCCGGGAGGTCTATGCCACCACCGGCCCACGCATGATCGTCCGGTTCTTCGGTGGTTTCGACTTCGAGGCGTCCGATGCGGACAGGGCCGACCTGGCCGCGACGGGCTACGCCAAGGGCGTGCCAATGGGCGGCGACCTGACGGCAGCGCCAGCGCAGCGACCGCCCCGCTTTCTGATCCGCGCGGTCAAGGATCCCGACGGCGCCAACCTAGACCGTATCCAGGTCGTCAAGGGTTGGCGGGATGGGGACGGCAATACGCACGAGCGTGTCTACGACGTCGCGATGTCGGACGGTCGCCAACCCGGACTGCGCGGCAACGCCGATCCCGTCGGAAATACCGTGGACGGCGCCACCTACGACAACTCGATCGGCGACCCGGAGCTTGCGGTGGTCTGGTCCGACCCGGACTTCGATCGCGAGGCGTTCTCGTTCTACTACGTGCGTGTGATCCAGATTCCCACGCCACGCTGGACGGCCTACGACGCGGCCTTCTACGGACTCGCCGAGGTGCCCGAGCACGCGCCGATGGCGATCCAGGAACGCGCCTACACGTCACCCATCTGGTATACGCCCCACTGAGAACGCACACCAGCGTGATCCGCCACGAGGATCCGGGCAACAGGAGCAAGAGTATGGAGAAGCTAACGACAGGGGACGATTTCCCGAACCTAACCCTGAACCTGGCAGACGGTGGCACCTTGGAACTGCCCGGGGATATCGACACCAAGTTCGCGATCGTGCTGTTCTATCGAGGCCACTGGTGACCCTACTGCATCCGCCTTCTGGGTGGATACGGAGAGCGCCGTGTCGCGTTCGCAGAACAGGATGTCGCAATATTCGCCGCTGCCGTCGATAGCAGGGAACAAACTCAGAAAGTCGCCGGACCGCTCGGGTTCCCCGTCGCATACGGAGTCGCGCGCGAACAGGCAGATTTGCTTGGCGCCTGGTGGGACGAAAAGCGCGAGTTCGTACAACCGAGTGAGTTCCTCTTGACTCGGAACGGCAAAGTTCAGATGTCCACCTACAGCAATTCGCCCATTGGCAGGATGGACCCGGCGGAGATGCTCACGCTGCTAACAATGGTGAATTCCCGAAACAACAGATAACGGGCTGCGTCCATCGCCGTTAATGGTGAAAGCGTCGCCGCGGTCCGCAGGTGAAGGGCTTGTCCCGTCCCGCCGCAGACGACTCGGGGTATTCGGCGCGGGCGACCACAAGGGTCGCCCCTACGAGGTCGGCCCGGGCACCGAAAGCGCCTGGGGTCCGTCCGTAGGGGACGGGGCCGACGAGTCCGCGCCGCAGCAACTGCAAGAAGTGCCATTGCAAGGCGCGGAATCCTCGGGCGGTGGGGGCTGGGGCCAGACGGCGAGTGCGCGCCCTGGCGGGCGCGGGCGAGCCGTTTGGCGCCGTTGTCCAGTCCCGCCGTCAGTCCGCGTCGGAGGATTCCGCCTCGAGTGCCAATGCCGCCCGCTCCTGCGCCCGGGCACCGCGCAGGGTGTTGAACATCGAGTAGTTACCCTCGTGGCAGGCGTATTCGTACATCTGCGACTCCGTCCTCGGCCAGGGCATCTCGCCGGTGTAGGGGGCGGTGCGA
>JAPOYW010000563.1:0-1789 GCA_026706425.1 Gammaproteobacteria bacterium | reverse complement strand
TATAGCAGACTGTCCTTGGTCAGGGGCGAAAACCGCTCAACGACTCGCTTTCCCTCTTCCGGCACACCAGGCCGCGAGAAGAAATTGGTGGTTTCCACGACCAGGGTGTCGTCCTCCCACCAGCCGATCGAGTCGCCTGCCAGCGACCGCATGTCGTCCGGAAGGTGTTCGGCGTTCAGCCGCGCCACGCGGGCCCAGTGCATCCACTCGATGAGGATCATCACGTGGTTCTCGGTCTGCACGACGCCCCCCCTGTTGTAGGAGACCCCCGTCAGCGCCGGGATCGAGACGTGCCCAAGATAGAGGCACCGATCCTGAAGGCTCTGTTCTTCCGGGTTGTCGTAGCGGCCGCGGCTTGGGTCGCGGGTCTCCTGCGACGCCCGATATCGCGCGATTGCCGCTTCAGACACCGGCGGGAGTTGTCCGTTCGGCGGGTCGACGATGATCGATGTGGGGATCTTTCCACCGATCTCGAACATCTTGAGTCCCTGGTCGAACCAGACCGGGTCGTAGCTGCGGGCGTCGACATTGGCTCCTTTCGGCGGCGGCCCGCGGTTCGGATCCCGGTCCCGCATGCTGTTCTGGTACCGGCGAACCGCGCCATCTTCCCACCGGGCAGCGGCCTCGGCATCGATGTATTGCGGAGCTTCCGCCCCGCCTCGACGGGTATACGGGGTTAGCGTCGCAATGTCGTAGCGACCGGAGAAATCCGGCTTGCCCGAGGCCGTGCGCGGGAACTCGTCGGGCCCGGCAAAGGCGGGCAGCGCTACGACGCCGACCAACCCAAGAAGCAGACTCTTCATGATTCCCCCTTACTCGTCGAGTCCGTTAGACCCTCATACGCGGCGAGTCGATTCCATCAGTATCCCTTGAAATCCGTTTCCCTGCGGTCGGCGAAGGCCCGCATGCCCTCGATGGAGTCCTTCGAGAGCCCGACAACCGGTATCGCCGACTCGGACCACTGCATCGCGGTGTCGAAGTCCATGTGCGCGGTACGCAGGGCGAGCATCTTGCCGAGCTTCTGCGCGATCGGCGGCCCGGCTTCGACTTCGAGCGCAAGTTCCATGGTCTTGGCCTCGAGTTCCTCGGGTCCGACCAAGTAGTTCGTGAGGCCCGACTCATGGGCCTCCTCGGCGCTCATGAAACGCCCGGTCATCATCAACTCCATCGCCTTGCGCCAGCCGAGGATCTTCGGCAGCGACCAGAATCCGCCGAGGTCCGCAAAGACCCCCCGCTTGACGTACGCGACCTGGTAGCGCGCCGCCGTTGAACCGACGGCCAGATCGCAATGGCTAGCCAGGTCGAAACCGGCACCGACGCAGGGGCCGTTGATCATGGCGATCACGGGTACTTCGAGACGCCGGAACGCGATGTAGGTTTCGGTCTCGTTGCGGAAGTTCAGCCGATAGCCTTCCGGATCGGGCCCGGCGTCGGGCGGTGGCGGTTCGCGATCCGGGTTGGCCGCACCGCCCATGTCCATGCCAGCGCAGAAGCCGCGTCCGGCCCCAGTGATGACGACGCACCGCACACTACGGTCGAAGCGCGCATCGACGAAAATCTCCCACAACTGGCGCAGCAGCGGGAACGTCAACGCGTTCAGTTTGTTGGGACGGTTGAGCGTCACCCAAAGGATGCCGTCCTTTTCGCCGCGACGCTCGGTTAGTACAAGGTTCTCGTCGGACATGATTCCCCCTCAAACAACCCCGCGAGTCTAACCCCAAGCCCTGCAGCGGTTCACGAATCTTTCACGACGGCTCCGTTACGGCCGACCCGGCATGATTCGACAGCT
>JAPOYW010000334.1 GCA_026706425.1 Gammaproteobacteria bacterium | reverse complement strand
CCGGTACGCTCAGCCTGTTCGAGCGTACCGGCGTCGGGTTCCCCGAGGCCAACCCGGATTTCGAATCCGCAGGCCCGGACCAGCCGTTCCACCATCTCCGTCGATGGTGTCTGGGCACCCGATTCGATCCGTGCCACCGTGGACTGCGGCACGCCGGCCCACTCCGCAAGGACGATCTGCGTGAGACCTGCCCTTTTCCGGGCTTCGCGAACCAGGCTCTGCAAAACCATCGACTGTTTATAGCGTAAACGCTATCGGAATATCAACGGTCGACAAGTGACAGCACGACATCGGCAGCCTTTCCCGCACCGCCTTGACGTAACTCTTCGTGCCAACGCGAGCAGCAATGCAAGTAGCTGTCGTCTGCTTGGGACCGCTCGTACTGCTCGACGAGCGCTTCCGCCAAACGGGCCGGTTGGGCGTCCTCCTGCAGCAGTTCCGGAACCAACTCGCGTCCGGCAAGGATGTTCGGCAACGCCACGTAGGCCGACTTCTGCAGGCGCCGGACGACCCATGCGGTCAGATTCCCCAATCGATAGGCCACCACCATCGGGCGACGCAGCAGCAGCGTCTCCAGCGTCGCCGTCCCGGACTTCGCCAGCACGAGGTCCGCGGCGGCTATCGCGGTCCGGGAATGGCCGTGGATCACCCTCACGTCGACGGTCCGCCCGACCTGGCACGCGGCCACCGTGGCGGCAAGCCGGTCATGCAGGCGCCGGGTGGGCGTCGGCAGGACGAAGAGCGGGTCGTCGAACCCATCGAGAAGCAACAAGGCGGTGTCCAGAAACAACCCGCCGAGGAAGTCGATTTCCGAAGCGCGGCTGCCCGGCAGCAGGGTTATCACGAATCGGTCGTCGGCAAGGCCCAGAACGCCGCGGGCGCGGTTCCTGCCCTCCTCGCTGCCGTCCTCCGGCGCGATGTCGTCGGCCAGCGGATGACCGACGAAAACGGCTTTGCCGCCGCGTTCGTCGTAAAACGCCGGTTCGAAGGGGAACAGCGCGAGCACCACGTCCGCCGCCTTCGCGATGCGCTTGATCCGGCCCTCGCGCCAGAAATACACAGACGGGCTGACGTAGTGGGCCGTGGGGATGCCGTGTTTCCGGACCCGGCGCTCCATCATCAGGTTGAAGACGTTGAAGTCGACCCCCACCACGGCGTCCATTCGTTGCTCCACGAAGTGTCGGCACAACCGGCGCAGGAGCCGAACCAGGCTCGGCAGGCGCAGCAACGGATCCTTGAAGCCGTTGACCGCAAGGTCGTCGAGGGGTGCCAGACCCTTGAGCCCCTGGGCCAGCATGGTCTCGCCGCCCACGCCGGTGAAATCGGTATCCGGGGCACGTTCGGTGATCGCCGCCATCAAACGACCGCCGAGGATGTCGCCCGATGCTTCGCCGGCGACGATCCCGATCCTCAACTTCCGATCCAACGTCCCAGCCGTTTCCGCAAGCAACAACGACCCGGCCGAGCCCGTCTCAATCCGGCAGGCTAAAGGCGAAGTACTCCGAGCCCGACGGCCGTCCCATGCGGGCACCTCCCGCGGCGATCACGACGTACTGCTTGCCGTCCACGCTGTAGACGGCGGGTGTCGAGAAACCCGCGGCCGTGAGTTCGGCCTCCCAGAGGATCTCCCCATTGTCGGCGTCGTAGGCCCGAATCTTCCGGTCGGGCGTTGCGGCGATGAAAACGAGCCCGGTGGCCGTGACCACCGGGCCCCCGTAGCTAACCGCCCCGAATCCCAGGTCCGGGTGCGAGGGAAAGTTCCCGAACGGGACGCGCCAAACGGTCTCCCCGGTCGCCAGATCGATGGAGTTCAGCGTGCCCCACGGCGGCGTGTTGCCGGGCAGTTGCTCGTGGTCGCGCAGGTACACGTAGCAGCAGTGGGCGTAGCCGATTTCCTTCGTCGGTTCGTCCTTGACCCGCTTGGGATTCACGACGTAGCGGAGCAGGCGTTCGCGCTCGAGGTCCGAGAGGTGGGCGAATCCGGGCATCCGGCCACTGCCTTCTTCGATGACCTTGCCGACATCCTGGTAGCTCATCCGCTCTAGGATTCCGTTGAGCTCGGGTCCGGTCTCGGTGCCTTCGAGTTCCATGCCGTGACAGCTTCCGCAGTGGGTCGCGTAGGTGCCGGATGCACTGAATCCCGCTGGAATCTCGGTGAGATTCAGAATGCCGGCCACGTCGTTGGAGTTGACGATCAGCCGGTTGGTGGCCGGGTCGAAAGCAGACCCTCCCCACTCCGCGCCGCCGTCATACCATGGGTAGAACAGCACCGTTCCCACCCGCGGCGGTGCCCACTTGCGCAGATCCCAGTCCTTTGTCTTTTCGAGGACGCTTGCCCGCGCTTCCTCGCTGCGATTGGTGACCTCGAACTTCTGCCGGCTGATCGTGACGGTGGAAACCGGCTGCAGGGGTGCAGGCATCTCCCCGGGCAGCGTGCTCGGCAGCGTGGACTCGTACTCGATGGGATACATCAGCTCGCCGGTCTCGCGGTCGAAGGCATACAAGTGCCCCGACTTCGTGGTGAGTGCCACGGCATCGATGGTCCTGCCGTCGCGCACGAGCCGGACCAGGGTCGGCGGTGACGGGTTGTCTCGGTCCCAGAGGTCGTGGCGGATCACCTGGTAGTGCCAGATGCGTTCGCCGGTCCGGGCATTGATGGCCACCAGGGAGTTCGCGAACAGGTTGTCTCCCAAACGACTCGCGCCGTAGAAATCCGGCGTTGCGGAACCGGTTGGGGCAAACAGGATGCCGCGTTCCTCGTCGAGCGCCATACCCGTCCAGACGTTGGCCCCGCCCGCTTTCTCGAGGGCTCCCGGCGCCCAGGTCTCCGAACCCGGATCACCCGGCTTGGGAATGGTGTCGAACTGCCATACCAAGCTGCCGTCCACGGCGCTGAACGCCCGAACCGAACCCGGAAAGGAGTCCGCGTTTTCGGTGGTGGTAAAGCCGAGGATCAGCTTGTCCTCGAAGACAATGCCAGGCGCGGTCACGGAGAGATAGCCGGTGCGTTCCACTTCCTGCGGCGTGACGTCGACGCGTCCCTGCTCGCCGAATGTCTCCACCGGCTTGCCGTCCGCCGCATTCAACGCGAGCAGGATCTTGCCGGCGTTGTAGAAGATGCGACGGTCTTCGCCCCGCGCCCAGTACATCAACCCCCGCTGGGCGCCGCGCAGTTCCGGGTCGAACCGCCAAAGCTCCTCGCCGGTGGCGGCATTCAGTGCAAAAGCGACGAGTTGCGGGGACAGGCCGAACAGCACGCCGTCGACGACGAGCGGGCTGGTATACATCGTGCCCGCCGGTTCGCCCGATCGGTACACCCAGGCCTGGACGAGCCGGCCGACATTGCCGCGGTCGATCTGGGCAAGTGGCGAATAGTGCTGGCGACCGGCATCGCCGAGGTACGTGGCCCAATCCACGTTACCGTCCGGTGGCGCGGGCGGCGGCGCGCAGGCGAAGGCAAACAGCATCAGGGCGGCCAAGACGACCCGGTGGGCGTAGTGCATGCGTTGTCCCCCCTTCGTTGCGCTTCCGACCGTAAGGAAAAACGCGATGCCGCGCAAATCGGTCGAGGCCACGAGGCCGGGCGTTTGAACCCGCGCCCCTACGGGCGCGTTGGCGTCGCCCCCCTACACCCGGCCCCGCGGCCGGATGATGCCGTGATCCGACTCCTCGATGGAATCGACGAAACAGCGGACCTCGGGATGCGCCTCGGCCGGTTCCTGCAGTTCGTCCAAGGCCTCCTTCAAGGTCAGGCCGCGGCGGTAGACGGTGTTGTAGGCGTCCTGGAGCGCTTTCTTCGTGTTCTCGTCGAGACCCAGGCGCCGAAGGCGTTCGACATTGAGGCCCACGGCACCGGCCGGATTGCCGTCCGCGGCGACATAGGCCGGGACATCCTTGGTAACCAGCGACATGGCGCTGACGAAGGAATAGGCGCCGATGCTGCGGAACTGGGGTACGCCGACGTAGCCGGAGAGCACGGCCTCGTCACCAACCGTCACATGTCCCGCCACCGAGGCGTTGTTGGCCATGACGATGCGGTCGCCGAGCACGCAGTCGTGGCCGATGTGGACGTAGGCCATCAGCAAGTTGTTGTTCCCGACGATGGTTTGGCTTCGATCCGTGGCGAGACCGCGATGGATGGTCACGCCTTCGCGGATCACGTTGTCATCGCCGATGGTCAGCGTGGTCGGCTCCCCCTTGTAGGCGAAAGCCGGGGATCCTTCGCCGACCGTCGAGTACTGGAAGATCCTGTTGCCGCGACCGAGTACCGTCGGACCGCGCAGCACAACGTGAGCGCCGATCTCGCAGTCGTCGCCAACGACGACGTCCGGGCCGATGATCGACCACGGACCGACCGCGACGTTGTTGCCAAGCTTGGCACGGGGGTCGACTATGGCCCGCTCGTCGACGAGTCGCTCCGCCTTGCGCTCCACGCACATCAGCGTGACCGCGCAGGCGCGTTCCCCGTCGACCAGCGCCTCGCAGTCGAATTTCATGAGCTGGCGCCGCTCGCTCAGGATCGTGCTTTTCAGTTCCAGGACATCTCCGGGGCGCACGGGCCGTTTGAAGCGGGCGTTGTCGACGCCCGCAAGATAGTGAATGTAGCCGTCCGACGGACTCCTGCCCCGGGACTGGAACGCGAGGATGCAGCAGAGTTGCGCGAGGGCTTCGACGACGAGCACCCCGGGCATGATCGGATTGCCTGGGAAGTGGCCCTGCAGGTAGGGCTCGTTGGCGGAT
>JAPOYW010000488.1 GCA_026706425.1 Gammaproteobacteria bacterium | reverse complement strand
TCGGCGAGATTGCCGTAAAAGGTGCCGATCTCGTCGTCCGATGCCGTGAACAAGCCGTCGTAGAAGAACGGATTGGACCCGAAGTCGTGCTGCACCCCCGGCGCAACCATGCCTTTGCGCAGATACGGCGTGAACGAGTTCCACGGCGTGTCCGTCGCCAGCACCATCATGCCGCCCTTGGGGGCATCCGGATTGACGTACTCGAAGTGCTCGAAATCGGCTGGATATTTGAAATCGCCGAAGAAGGACACGCCGTGTTTGAAGGTCGGCTCGGCGGCCAAGGCAGCCCAGCCGGCGACGGTCAGCAAGAGCCTCGTTGCCGTCGCCGTTGTCCTCATCCAGGCGCGGGGCTTAGAGATCGCCGAGGTCGATCGCCTTGCCTGTCCGCGACGACTCGAAAATCCCCTCCATGACTTTCATGGACTCGATGTTGTCCCGGCCGCTGCTGATCGGTTCGGCACCGGTGGTCGCGCAGTCCGCGAAGTGCAGGATCTCGTTCACGAAGAAGTTGGAACTCGGCAGTTTGCCATCGAGCGCGGGTATCGGCTCGAAGGGCGGATCCATGATCTTCTTCAAGTCCGCCGGTCGATTGCGCGGGTCGAGTTCCTCCTTCTCTGCGAACAGTACCCTTCCGAAATGCGCGACCGGCCTGTCCTCGTCACCCAGGTCGGGTGGCGTCGACTGGATGGTCCCCTTGGTGCCGATCACCGTGTACGACGGGACTCCGGGGGCGACATAGGTGGTCCAACTGGCGAACATGTCCCCGATCGCCCCGTTTTCGAACTCGAGGGTCCCGGCGACCAGGTCCTCCGCGCCATTGAGCATGACCGGCTGCACGCTCCGGCAGACTCCCGTGACGCGTTTGACGTTGCCGACGTAGTAGCGGAGCAGATCGAGATGGTGGATGGAATTCAGCGCGAGAACCCCGCCGCCCTCGTTCGCGTCGTTCATCCAGGATTTCCTCGGTCCCGACATGATGAGATGGGTTCTCGCCGCCTGGATGTCACCCAGTCTGCCCTCCTCGATCAGGCGTTTCGCCGCCCGGGCCTCCGGGGAATAGCGCAGGTGCTGGGCAACCATCAGGGTGACCCCCGCCTTGTCGGCTGCTTCGATCATCGCCCGGCACTCGTCGAGGTCTTGGGCCATCGCCTTCTCGGTGAGCGCGTGCTTGCCGGCTTCGGCGGCCGCAATGGCCTGCGGGGCGTGGTGCCGGTGCCCGGTGCAGATGTCCACGGCGTCGATGTCCGCGTCCCGGAGCATCTCCTCGTAGTCGGTGTAGACGGCCTCCACACCGGTCTTCTTCGCGTACTCCTCGGCGAGGGGCCGGACGATGTCGCACACGGCCGTCAAACGTACCCGGTCGGGATACCTGACGTAGGCATCCATGTGGCGGTTGGAGATTCCCCCTGTGCCAACCAAGCCCACTTTCAATGGTTCCGGCATGTTCTCCCCCTATCCGGCGCGCACGCCGTCGCGACTCCCTATGCCAGCGAGCGAGCACCAACACAATGCCTACGAGGTCAATCGCGGCGCTTGACCTTGCACATGACGCCGCCCTCGCCGCCGCCGAGCCCGAACGACCGTTGCCAGACGCCCGGCGTCACGCAGTCTTCCGGGATGAGGCCCGCCCAGGGATCCTCGGGACGCATCCAAGTGCGGATCATGCCCGGCTCCCACTCGGCAAAGTGCGTCTCCTGACGGCCGCGGCCACCGGGTCGCCCCTGCCGGATGAGGCACATGCCGCCGCCGTCGATGTGGAACGAGATCGTGTTGCCGCCTTCGGTGCCCTGCTCCTTCAACTGCCGGATCGTGGCGTCATCCACGCCGCCCGGCGTGAAGTCCATCGACAGGCGGACCTTGCCCTCGTAGATGACCTCGGAACGTTCCTTTTCGACCGTCATTTCGTCGCAGACGTACTTCGGCCAGCCCCAGCAGTTCCCCTCCAGCGCCGTGTGGAAGTTAGGCACCGGCACGCTGATCACCAGCCATGACTCGATACCGTCGGGACACAGGGCCTTGACCATGACGCGGCCCTCCAGGAACGGGATCTTGTTGTTCATATCCCAGTACGACACCATCACCTCCGGCTTCTCCGGCATGGCGAGCGGCGGGTACATGTAGGACTCGTAGAGATCGAGGTCGGCGGGTTCGATCACGGTGGTGTGCCCGAAGGACCCCGCCCCGGACTTGTCCATCTCCTCGACCTGCTCCGGCGTCAGCCTCGGGCTCAACACGCGATCCACGTCCATGTTGATGATCTCGTCCCGGTCCGGGTCGGCAATCCATCGGGCGACGTTCTCCAGGAGAATCCTCGCGAAGATCTCTCGATCTTGCTCGGTCTGCATCTGTTCGACGGTCATCTGCTTCCCGGATGCATGCTTTTCCCTCGGGAACGTTACGATCTTGCTCATGGTTGGCCCTCCCAACAGGCTCGTCCTCAGCTTTCCCATCCTAAAGACTGACCACCCTGCGAGCAACCACAGCCCCGTGCCGCGGGTTAGCGAACCCTCACCGACGAATTGTTACCAACGTACTCACCGTGTTAGGGTTGATGGAGATGTCGCCCGTAGCCTTGACTGACCCGTAGTACATCTCGTCTCAGCCATCATGTCGGGCGCGCTCTCGAACGGGAGCGCGATCAAGCATCGCGCGTCCAAGAACAGATTCGAATGGGGGATCGAGAATGGGAGTTCGCAAAAACAACAAACTGACACGCAAGCCGTGGCTTGGCCTCATTGCGACCGCGCTCGCCGCGACACTGATCGGCATTCACGCGTCGGGGGCGGAAGAGGAAACCGAGGACGAAAGCGGATCGATGCTGGAGGAGGTCATCGTAACCGCTACGTACCGGGACACGAACCTAATGGATACGCCGATCTCGATCACTGCACTGTCCGAGGATCAGATCATCGAGAAAGGCATCCACAACATCTTCTCGCTGTATACCAACATCCCTGGACTCAACCTCAAGAAGGCAACGTCCGGGTTCAACGACGTCACGATCCGTGGCATTTCGCCGTACGCGGAGGGCAACGGCTCACCCGTTGGCGCCTATCTGAATAACATGCCGATCGGATCCACCAACGGCGACGCCCAGCACTTTTCGATCCCTCTTTTCGACTTGGAACGGGTCGAGGTGTTGAAAGGCCCGCAGGGAACCCTCTACGGGGAAGGCACCATGGGCGGCGCGATACGCTACATCACCAACAAGCCCAACCCGGCGGGACTCGATTTCGCGATCAGGGGCTCGACGGAAACGATGGCCCACTCCAGCGGGTTCGGGCACCGCATCGACGGAATGGTCAACGTTCCCCTCGGGGACACGGCGGCGGTGCGGGCAATCCTCTACTCGCGCGACATGAAGGGCCTGCTCGACGCGCCAGGTCGAGGAGAAGACACGGACTGGGAAAAGGAAACAGGCGGCCGGATCACACTCGGCTTCTACCCGACCGACGAATTCGAGATTCATGCCATGTACATGGACGTTGACATGACGGGCGGAGGACCCGCAATCGGCTTCCACTGCTACGAAGAGCTCCGTGTGGATGTCAACCTCATTGAGATCCCGTCGTATCCAAACGAATTCGACTGCTCGGGCGATCACAACGCGCAGTTCGATCGGGATCCGTACATCACCCACAAGGCCCACCCGACATTAACGGGTACTGATCTCGACGGAACCATCGATGAATACGAGCTGTTCAATATCGACTTCACGTGGGATCTGCCGTTCGCGACGTTGACGGGAACCTATTCGCGCTACGACAGGTACACGAAACGGGCCGGCGACGAGTCCCCGCCGCATGTGAATTTCTCGCGGCGGTTCGTCGAGGACTTCAACTGCGGGTTCTCCCCGAATTTCAGCTTCTTGCCAACCGGCGAATGCGATGTTTCCACCGCACCGACGATCAACCCGATGACCGGCAGGGGCGGAATCATGGCCGGCCAGATTTGCCACAGCACCTGCATTAGCTGGGCGGATGGCAATTCCTACGAGTTTCGCCTGGTCTCCAACACGGACAGTGCGCTACGGTGGACCGTCGGCTACTACTTCAAGGACAACTATCGATTCGACGGGACCCACGAAGCGTGTCCGGACGAAGTCCCGTACGCGGGGATACTGCAGACCGAAGTGGATGGGCAGCAATTCGACGAGCACTGCAGCCTGCTGTGGCTCTTCAATCCCGGAATAACGCCCCAACGTCAGGCTTCAATCGTCAAGAACTTCCTCAACCGGTTCCTGTTCTCGGGTTCCCGCGACGAAAACTACATCGAGGAAACGGCCTACTTCGGCGAGGTGAGCTACGCCATTACCCCGCAATTGGAAGTCACGCTGGGAGTCCGGGTCGCGGACGTTCAGGTGCAGGTCGACGACTACGTGAATGGCTTCAATCCCTCGAACACCATCGACACGTCGTTCAGGCTCGACGACGACACCAAGCGTTCGCCCAAGCTCGGATTGACCTGGCGACCCAACGACGACTGGATGGTCTACGGCATCTGGTCGCACGGCTTCCGACCCGGCATCGTGCAGGGCGCGGTTGTCGATCGGATCGCCCAGGTCGAACCGCACCGGGGATCCTCCCAAGCCGCTTCCGACCTGTACGACTTCCTGGTTGGGGTCCAGACCATAGAAGGAGATCAGGCCGAAAGCCTGGAACTCGGTGTGAAGGCGACGGTGGCAGACGGCCGAGTCAGCTTTGCCACCGCCTTCTTCAACATCGACTGGACGGACATCATCATCGATG
>JAPOYW010000688.1 GCA_026706425.1 Gammaproteobacteria bacterium | reverse complement strand
GGACATTGGATCGAAAGTATGGTCGTGGCCGCAGTGGTCAACGCCATCACGTTGCCCTTTCACATCCGCAAGTTCGGCCCGGTCTGGCTCTGGTTCGCGCCAGCCTATTGGGAGCGACCGGTACATCGATTGTGGAGCGCACTGCGGCGGCGGTTCGTGAGAATTCGACCTACCTAGCACACCTGTATGACGAATCTCGGTGCTTCGTCGAGTGACACTGAGACCCGTCAGTGTTGGCGTGCCGCGTAAGAGCGCCGCACGGACTGGCCACATAACCAATGCCTGCCTTCCAAGACAACCTGTAAGGAGTCCGGGAAGGAGAGTCCGGGACACACGCGAATCCGTCATACACGGGGCCGGCCGGAAAGGCCCGCAAGGAGATGGGAACATACGCGTTGGCAGTCGCACTCCGCTGTGCGACGGCTGCCTCCAACCACTCGGGCTTGGCCGGACACGGGCGTTCGAAATAGGCACGGTTGTCCAGGCTGGCCCGCCGAGAGCGGGTTGGTTCCCGGGCAAGGTCAATGAAAGTTCCTCGATTTGAATTCAGGGGGGGATTCGTCGGAGGAGAGTTCGACGAGCTTGTGGCTCAAATCGCGCACATGGCCGGCAACCACGTGGATGACCTGACCTTCCCGTTCCACGACACCCTTGATGGCGAGAAGGCGTCCTTGCAGGAGGGGTGCGCGGAAACGCTCGAGAGCGGATTTCCAAACGACGATGTTGCTGACGCCGGTTTCGTCCTCCAAGGTCATGAACACCACGCCGGAAGCGGTGTTCGGCCGCTGCCGGCAGGTGACGATGCCGGCCACGTGGACGAACTGCTCGTGACGATACGCCGCGAGTTCGCTCGCCGTGCGGCAACCGTCGAATTCCTCTTCCTTGCGCAATAGCGCCATGGGGTGCGGACCCAAGGTGAGGCCGAGGTAGCGGTAGTCGGCAAGCATGTCATCGCCCTCGGTTGGCCCGGCGAGAGCGACGGACGTGGAGTAGGCCATCGGTGTTTCTCGCCAGAGCGCTGCGGGATGGTCGACGCCGGCCGCGTCCCAATGCGACTGGTAGCGATGGCCGGACAGGCTTTTCAGGGCACCGGCACGCGCCAAGGTGGTCAACGTTCCATCGTCGAGCTCGCTTTTCCTGTGCAAGTCGTCGATGTCCCGGAACGGTTGCGCCGCCTCGATACGCTGTGCGGCGTCTTCGCCCATGCCCTTCACCTGGCGGAGCCCGAGACGCAGCGCCGGCTGCGCGTTGCGATGGCCGGGAACAGGCTTCGCCGGCAGCTCGAGCCGGTAGTCCCAACCGCTCTTCTGCACATCCGCCGGCAGCACGTCGAGGCCGTGGGCGATCGCGTCCTGGATGATCTGCGACGGCGAGTAGAAGCCCATCGGCAGGCTGTTCAGCAGTCCGCAGTAGAACGCCGCAGGTTCATGACGCTTCAGCCAGGCCGAGACGTAGACCAACAGGGCGAAGCTGGCGGCATGCGACTCCGGAAATCCGTACTCCCCGAAACCCTTGATCTGTTCGAACACCCGCTCCGCGAAGCCGCGGTCCAAGCCGCGTTCGAGCATGCCGGTGACCAGTTTCTCCTCGAACTGCTCGAGACCGCCCCGGCGGCGCCAGGCGGCCATGGCACGACGAAGTTGATCCGCTTCGCCGGCCGTGAAACCTGCCGCCACCATGGCCAGTTCGATCACCTGTTCCTGGAAGATCGGGATGCCCAACGTGCGCTCCAGTACCCTCCGTACCGCGTCGTTGGCGTAGTCGACCGGTTCCAGTCCCTGGCGACGGCGTAGGTAGGGATGCACCATGTTGCCCTGGATCGGGCCCGGACGGACGATGGCGACTTCGATGACGAGATCGTAGAAGTTCGCCGGCTTCAACCGCGGCAGCATGGACATCTGGGCACGGGACTCCACTTGGAAGACCCCGAGGCTGTCCGCCTTTTGGAGCATGGCATAGGTTTCGGGATCCTCGGGCGGTATTTCGTCGAGTCGTGTCGGCGTGAAATCCACCTCGGGGCGATGGAGTTCGCCCAGCAACGCGAGCGTCTTGCGGATCGCTGTCAGCATGCCCAGCCCAAGCACGTCGACCTTCAGGAGGTTCAGGGCTTCGAGGTCGTCCTTGTCCCACTGGATGACCGTGCGGTCGGCCATCGCGGCATTCTCGATCGGCACCAGTTGGGCAAGCGGTCCCGCGGAGATCACGAAACCGCCGACATGCTGGGAAAGATGACGCGGAAACGTAAGTATCTCGTTGACTAGAAACAGGAACTGCCGGGCGAGGCGGCTTTTCGGATCGACGCCCGCCGCCTTGAGGCGCCGATCGAGTTCCGACCGGTTGTCCCACCAGGCCATGGACTTCGCCAGGAGGTCGACGAGGTCGAGATCGAGGCCCAGTGCCTTGCCGACGTCCCGGATGGCGCTGCGCGGTCGGTAGGTGATCAATGTCGCGGCGAGCGCGGCCCGATGCCGGCCGTAGTGCCCGTAGATGTACTGGATCACCTCCTCGCGGCGCTCGTGCTCGAAGTCGACGTCGATGTCCGGGGGTTCGTTGCGCTCCTTGGAGACGAAGCGCTCGAACAGGAGGTGCATGCGCGCCGGATCCACTTCCGTGATCCCGAGGCAGTAGCAGACCGCCGAGTTGGCGGCGGAACCGCGTCCCTGGCAGAGGATGCCGCGCTCCCTGGCGAATCGGACGATGTCGTGAACCGTGAGGAAGAAGAACTCGTAGCCGAGTTCGCCGATGAGTTCGAGTTCCTTCTCGACGAGCGCCGTGACATCCGCCGGCACGCCTTCGGGCCAGCGGATCCGGGCGCCGGCTTCGGTCAGTGCGCGAAGGTGTCGGGCGGGGGTGAGTCCCTCCGGTACCAGTTCCCGGGGGTACTCGTAGCGGAGTTCGTCCAGGGAGAACGCGCAGCGGTTGGCGACCGCGAGGGTTTCATCGAGCATCTCCTGCGGATAGATCGCGGTCAAGCCGGACAGCGGTTTCAAGTGGCGCTCGCGGTTCTGATCCACTTCGGTTCCCAGCTTGTCGACGGACTTCCCGAGCCGGATGGCCGTCAGCACGTCGCGCAGCGGCGCTCGTTCGGGAATATGCATGCAGGCACCGTTGCTGGCGACGACCGGAAGGCCTAGGCGCGAGGACAGGGTCAGGACGTGGGCGGTCTTGTCCAGATCATCGCGCTCGAGAAAGAGTTCAAGCGAGATCCAAAGATTAGGCAATAATTCCCTGACTTGATTGCCTATCGATAGTTTGTTCGAGAAGGAACCCCGACCGGGAACCCACACCGCGAGGCATCCGTCCACGCTGTTGCGCAGATCTTCCAAGCCGAGTGCGTAGTCGCCCTTGGGCGCCCGTCGGCGTGCCACGGTGATGAGTTCCGACAGTTGGCCGTAGGCACGTCGGTCGGGTGCCAGCAGAACAAGATGAATGTCGCCGGCATCGCCAGGGCCGGGATCGCCTGAGATGCGGAACTCGCTGCCGATGATCAGCTTGATGTCGAGGTCGCGCGCTGCGAGGTGAGCCTTGACCACGCCCGCGACCGAGCATTCGTCGGTAATGGCGATGGCCTGGTAGCCGAGAGCGTGGGCGGTGCGGACCAGTTCCTCGGGATGCGATGCGCCACGCAGGAAGCTGAAGTTCGAGATGGCGTGCAGTTCGGCATATCCACCGCCCTGGCGCGGCGCGTTGTCAGGAGAAGTAGCCATGAAGAAACCAGTTCTCGTTCTGATCGCGGTATAGCCAGCACCTCGCACCCTGCTTGGAGTAGGCGATGTAGTAGTCCCTCAAGTACCCCGAAGCTGATCCGACAACACTGCGGTCGCGTTCTTCAGGGAGAATTCGCGCAGCGGTCGCGTTCCACCAGCCGGTTTCGATGCGCTCCGGCCCGGACATCAACTCGAAGAGCCCGGCATCCACGGGTTTCGGCGGATCGAGCAACCATAGGGGCCGGGAATGTCCCATCGCGGGTCCGTTCCCGCTGGCGCGAACCGCCGCCCGCGCACCCGCCTGATCGGTGCGCCAAGCGTATTCCGGGCGATGGTCGTCCAAAGCGCTCAAGTCCCGAACCGCACCGCTGCCGAGCTTGGCGGCAAGCAGATCCACGAGTTCGGCATGGGTCGCGGAGCCCTCAGCCGGGGAGCGCGAGGGGTATCCCCTCGCATGAAAGCTGCCCTCCGTCATGCCCCAAAGGTCGGCAAGGGCGGTTGAGAACGGCGCGACGAAGTCAGCCCGCAAGGAGATGCTCATTACTTCCCCTGGCAGGTCCGCGCCGTCGAGTTTCAGCCTGCTCAAGGTCAGGAACGACTGATCGTCCCTGCGCGGGTGTGCGAATTCGACGGTCAGCACCACCTCCGGCCCTGTCAACGGCTTCACGGTCCAAGTCAACACCCGGACGCCGAAATGCCGGCGGGCGAGCCAACGCGCAAGTTCAGCAGCGAGTTTTCGCATTGGAACGAGCAGGGCGTCCTTGCCGCGCACGGGTTCCAGGAGATGAACGCTCGAGTCGAATCGTTCCGGCGGTTCGATGAAGGCACGAGGGTCGGCCTTCTGCCCGGTCAAGCGGGCGAGATAGTCGATCAACGCGGGGCCGAACCGTTTGCCGAGTTCCCGCCCGGGCAGTCCGAGAAGCTCATCGATCCGGGTGATTCCCATGTTCGCGAGGCGTTCGAGATCCTTCGGCGAAAGGTCGCCGTGAACAAGCGGCACGCCATTCAGAGCGCTCCGAACCGGTTGTTCGACGACGGTTCCCGTGCCGGCGCGGGCCAGCATCAGTGCAGCCA
>JAPOYW010000651.1 GCA_026706425.1 Gammaproteobacteria bacterium | reverse complement strand
GGCCCGTTCGGGCACCACGACGACCGAAAGGCTGCCCTTTAGGCGTTCAAGAACAACCGAGCGATCATTGCGACCGGGCGTGAACTCGATCGTCCGATCCACCGGCGCGTACCCGGACCGACTCGCCGTCAGCCGGTAGGTGCCGATCGGTAGCGTCATCCCGGGCCGGTAGGGTTTACTGTCGATCTCCAGTTCGGCGTCGCCCGGAATTCGGGACAGGTAGATTTTGCTCATCGGCACGCGTTCCAGTTCGAACGCGACTTCCGTGTTCTGGCGGGGCAGTATCTCGACCGCCTCGGTCTTGCGCTCCCGGCCGTGAATCCACGTTGTCACCTCGAAGGATCCCGTGGGGTGGGGCGCCAGCACGACCGGCGTTACGTCGTCGATGTCCCTGCCGTCCACGGAGATTCGGGCACCGCGAGGATTGGTTACGACTTCCAAGCTCCCCGACGACGGCGGGAACTCGATGTGGAGGTCGACCACGTCTCCTCGGCTCGATTCGACGCGGCGCGCCACGGCATCGTGGAAACGGTGTTCCATTCGAAGCACGATCTCGCCGGGCAGCACTCGCTGGGCGTGGATTGGAGTCTCGCCGACGGACTTGCCGTCGACGAACACCTCTGCACCGTTCGGCGCGGACGTGAGATTCAGGGTCGCCGTGCCCTTGACCAGGCGCGGCACCATGCCGCCGGCGTACCAATCGGCCAAGGCGACCACGACCACGAGGAACCCGATCAAGCCCCACCGCAGCGCGTTGCTATGGGCTTTTTGCGCAGCCAAACCCGCTCCCGTGCCCGTGGTTACGCCACCGGTTCCCGAGCATACTCGGATTCGAGGGGTTGTTCAGTCGGCGGGTGTCTCGTCCATCGACAGTAGCCTGTAGGAGACGGCCCGGGCCTCTTCCAACGTCTCCACGATCTGCCCGTCCGGAACCTGCCGGAGTATGTTGAGGGCGTGAAGCGTGTGGGAGACGGCGCCGGAGAGGCCCATGAGGATGTAGGAGGTGCTCTCCCTCTTCGCCACCTCCAGGAGCTGTTCGATCACCATCGCCGCGCTGTCGTCCAGGTAGGAGGTCCCCGTGAAATCGAAGATCACGACCTCGTGGTCCTTGATGTCCTCGGCAATCACCGCGACGAGTTTGTGCGACGAGGCCACCGTGATGCTGCCCTTGAGCGCAACCAAGCCTACCCGCGCCGAGTAGGGATCGGACGAGTCCGTCCTGAGGCCTAGGAATTCCCGGTCCAGGAACGGCACGGAGACCACGCTGTCGAGCTCCAGGCGCTCGAGCTGACGGGCGTGCGCCATGCCGGCGGCGATGAGCCCGACCGCCACGGCCGTCACCAGATCCACGAATACGGTCAACGCCAGCGTCGTCAACATGACCACGAGATGCTCGCGCTGCAATCGATGCACTCGCGACAACAACCGCCAATCGATGATGTCCCAGCCGATCTTGACCAGGATGCCAGCCAGGGCCGCGTGCGGAATGGGCTCGACGAATCGGCCGAGGCCGAGCACCAAGCCGAGCATGAGCACGGCGTAGCAAACGCCGGAAACCGGGGTTCGACCGCCGGCGCGGATGTTCGTCACTGTCAGGATCGGCGATCCCGCTCCCGGAACGCCGCCAATCAGTCCGGCGACTATGTTGCCCACTCCCTGACCGACCAGTTCCCGGTTGGGGCTGTGCTGCGTACGGGTCAACGAGTCGGCGACCAGGGACACGAGCAGGCTGTCCACGGACCCCAGGAGCGCGAGAATGAGCGCGGGCTCCACCGCACGTGCCAGGAAAACCCACTCGGGCGACTCGAACCGGAACGCCGGCAATCCGGTGGGCACCGTTCCGATGACCGGCGCATCCGTCAGCCAGAGCACACCCAGCAACGTTCCTGCCAAGAGCGCCACCAGCGGCGCCGGGAGGTACTGCGCGAACCGGCGCGGCCAGAGCACGGCGATGGCCAGGGTCGTGGCAGCGATCACGAACGCGCTGACGTTCAAGTCCGCCACCGCCCCGGGCAATGCGCCGAGGGCGCCGAGGACGCCGCCCGCCGCCGACACGCCGCCAACGAACGGCAGAAGCTGGATCACCACGACGATGATGCCGATCCCCGACATGAAGCCCGAGATCACGACATGCGGGGTATAGGCGACGAACCGGCCGATCCTCGACAGGCCGAGCAGGACCTGCAAACAGCCGGCCATGACGACGATGGCGAGCGCTTCGGCGATGTCGCTGGCATAGCCCGTCACGATCACCGCCATCGCGACCGTCATGGGTGCCGTCGGTCCGGAGATCTGCGACTTCGTCCCGCCGAAAAGCGCCGCGAAGAAACCCGCTGCGATGGCACCGTACAGTCCGGCAGCCGCCCCGAGTCCCGACGCCACCCCGAAACCGAGTGCAACGGGAAGCGCGACGACCATGGCCGTGATGCCGCCGAAGAGGTCGCCCCGGAGCGCTTGGAAACTGTATGTGCCGACGAGCCCCCGCATCCCGGGTCCGGTTGGATTCCTTGAGCGGGCCAATGTTAACAGCGGGTTGTATTTGGGCGGCAGGGACTTTGCCTTTTTCAAAATCTGCCGCAAGCGACTGCGTCATCGGCGCCATGCCGTCGCCGACATCGAAGTCATCGAAGTCGCCGTGTCGTTGACGGCAGTCTAGATGCACTGGGCGGTCGACGGGCCGAACGGATGCGGAACCCGCGCCAGCCACCCGGCAAGGGTCTACGTATGGCCCGCGTCCGGCGATGTCATTTCGATATGGCTCGGGGAGAACGTCCTACGCCGTGTGAGACCGAAATCGCGTGTGTCCTAGTCTCCCTTCCTAGTAGTAGAAAACCTTGGGAAGGTCGTCGAGTGACTCCTTCCGTGGCGACGTCCGCAGTTCAAGATACTGCAATGCTTGTGCGGCGTCGCACGTCCGATCAGCCTCCGCCGCCAGCCCCGCGAATATCTCCCAAGCTTCGTCCTGCGCCCCGGTCTGTGCCAACGCGCCACCCAAGGCGCACCTCGCCCGCCGATTGCCGATGTCGAGTTCCACGGCCCGCCGCAACGCCGCGATGCGGTCCCTCCAAGTGGCTTGGGTGGCGGCGTACGCCCGGTAGTGCTCGGACGGCCTGGCCGCGATAGGGTGGGTGTCCAGAATCGCGGTTAGACGCTCGCCCGCCGCCGTCTTCGGACCTGACTTCCACTTTCTCCTCTGGAACAGCTTGCGTGCCGTTTCGTGGATTTGGCCCAGCACGTCGTCGGGGATGGCCGTGCCCGCGTCCGCGGCGGCACGCGCCAGCACTTCGAGCGCCGCAATGCACGCATCCTCGAGATCGAAAACGAATACGCTATCGTCGCAGACCGCGCGCAGGCTGTCCTCCCGGTTTTCCGGGCTGTAGTCCAAGGCATCCAAGCCCAAGTCGCGCCGCGCCTGATCGCGGATCGCCGCCGCGTCGTCCCGGTCGCCGGTGGCAACGGCGGCCTCGTACATAAACGTCAAGGCTCGGTTTTTCTCCACGGGGTTCTCCGCGATCTCGTAGAGCGTGCGCCGGTGCCGCTGAAGCGTCGCGGCGTCGATGCCGCCGCCGGAGGGGTCCTCCCGGATTATCCACGTCAACGCTGTCAGCAAGTGCTCGCTTTTCGGGTCGATCTCCAGACCTCTCAACAAGAAACCAACGCTCCTTTCTATGCGACGGTCCCCACGGGCGCAAAGCCCGAGCATGAAAAGCACGTCTGGATCGTCCGACGAATGCTCCGCCTGTGCTCGCGCTTGGTCGCAGTCCCGATCGGCGGTCCAAAGGGCATCGTCGGCCAAGGAAGACCTCGCCAACACCTCCCCAGCGGGCAGAACGCACAACAACGTCAACGCAAGGAAGCCCCCGCGCATGATGTAGAAACGCCTTCCGCGACGCGTGTTCATCGTGTCCATATGCTTTCCTCCGAATTCGTATCCGGTCTGTAGACCTTCACCTCATCCCGCAGCGGCACGACGAGATAGGTGGGTTTTGACCACTGCATGTCAGCATCGCTGAATTGTCGGCGCGTGCTCGCCGTGCTCACTCCGTGCAGGTCCCGTCTTCGCCGACGATCTCGTCGTCCCCGCACTGGGGATCCTCCTCGCACTCCCCCTCGTTGAGGTGCTGGCCTGCCGGGCAGGCCCCGGGAGGCGGAGGAATGAACCCCCCCGGGTCAGTCGGCGGCGGCTCGGGGATGTTGTCCAAGCACCGCTGCAATTCGTTTCCCAGGAACCAGCATTCAAAAGGTGTTTCTGTTTCATCGGTTGCCCCCAGGTCAACGGCCAGAGATTTTTTTGGTTAACTCGCGTTATTCGACGCAACGAAGTGGAGAGACCCCAATGAAACCGATGTCCCGACTCCTGAGTCGCATGCGCTCCCCCGTGACGCCCGGCCACCCCCGCCGAACAGCCGATCATCGTGATCGTCCTTGCCGAAACGACCCGAACGCCCGAAGCCGACGGGCCGCCGGAGGCCGAGGCGACGCCGAAGGCCGAGGCGACGCCCGACAAAGTGCTATCGCACCTGGATTTCGACCTGGCGGTCCGCCTGTTCGACGAGCTGCCGTCCGCGAACACCCGCAAGGCGTACGCCGGCGCGCTCCGGCGCTACGAGTCGTGGCTCGACGGACGGCCTCCCACGGACCGCCTGCTTGCGGACTACGTCGGCGTGCTCGACGACAACGGCCTGGCGCCCCAAAGCGGCGTGACGGCGGTGGCCGCCGTCAAACGCGCCGCCCGGGAGTCGGCCCTGGACGGATACGAAATCGCCGAGCCTCCCGCGGGACCCCTGGCG
>JAPOYW010000030.1 GCA_026706425.1 Gammaproteobacteria bacterium | reverse complement strand
TGGCCACGGGAGACGTTGGTGTCGACCCACCATCCGTCAACGAGCGGAACCGCGAACTTGCCCGCTAGCTGTGGACTTCTAAGGTATAGGTCGCCACCGTGTCGCGCCACGACTCGACGCGTTCTTGTTCTACGGTGTGAGAGCCTGTCGAGGAACTCCGGGTCACGAACTGAGAGCTCGCGGAGACAGTCGATGTAGGCCTCCTTAAGGCTTCCTGCCGCAAAACGTTCGCCCTGTAATACAAAGACGAAGGCTCCCGTGCGCCTAGTAGGCCGCAGGGGCGCTGGCGTTTGGGCCGGTTGCACAGAAGCCGACAGCCCGAACGTCTCCCGGAGAATGTCGTTGGGGCTCTGCCCAAAGCTCTTTCGGCGCGTTTCGATTGCGCGATAGACCTCGATGTCAATGTCGATGGTGGTTGTTTGAGGATCGGCAGGATGCATGGCCGACTCCTATTGCTTAAAAGTGAACGATACCTTATAAGCAGGAAGCGGGCAACTGCGTATTACCCTCAATGTGCGCAATGGCTAACCAGTGCTCGTTGGCGTCAGGGGATTGCGCCAAGCCAGTCCTGGGAATCGGGCGAAGTCCGAATCGTTGGAGTGCAGTTCGGCTTGATGTTCGATCGCCAAGGCGGCGAGGTGTGCATCGGTAATGAGATTGGGCCCGATCGGACCTGCCACGAGATCAGTCAGGATGTCCAGGTGTGGGGGACCCGGCAGCACGATCTGGGCGTTTGGCTCCATCATCCATGACCGGCAGTGGCCAACAGCTTCGGTTGCTGGCATGGGACGTGCCAGTACACGCCGGTTGGACATGATCCGGACGAAACCCAGTGCCACGACCCAGGCCAACCCGACCCGTTTGGTATCCGAAAGGCAACCTTCCCACCATGCTTTCGCCGTGCTGTGAAACGGCGCATCTTCGTTGTACGCGTAGACTAGGAGATTGATGTCCGGGAGGATCACGAATGCACGTTGCCGTGCTCCCTCCCAAGAAAGGCCTCGACCTCCAACTCGTCCACAAGCTGATTGAGCTTTAGAGGGTCGACCCCCGGCAGGAAGCCGCGGCGAGCAGAGGCGACCTTAAACCGCGACCGACGGGCAAGGGGCCTATCGCCGAGGGTGAGGCCGCTACGCATTACCTCGTTCACCACAGCCTTGAATGACCGGCCGCTGAGTCGGGCGCGGTCCTTCAGGGCGGCGGCCAGGTCGTCGTCGATGGTCAGTGTTGTGCGCATGCAAGGCATCATAGTGCCTCACGTGTGAAGCATCAAGATGCCGCAGTCGGTTCAATGCGGCGAAGACGAACTTGTGACCCGTATCCACGCCGCGTACGGCGGGCGGGAGCCGGCCCTTCGGGCACGATAGCCCCGCCCCTACGAACGCATCCAATCGTTGGCGCGGGATGTAACCCGCCAGATTCCGTCGCCGCCGTATTCGGCGATGTCCGACAACGGCACGGCGGGCGTTCCGCCGGTGCCCCGGGGCATGCCGCCGGTCGGCAGCAGCGGCAGGCTGTATTTCTCCCACCAGGCGGGTTCGTCCACGACATTGCCTTCTACTGGGCGCCGGCCCAGGTTCCATTCCCGGAACATGTCGTCGAAGGGTTCCGGCCGTGCCAGCACGAATTCGTTGGAATCCATGATCCACTGGTTGGTGACCTCCCGATGGCCGTCGGCCGGGTCGTCGTCGGACTCCCCGGAGAAACGGAACACGCCGTCCATGTCGCAGTTGATCCGGGGTCCTCCGTTCTTGCCGGCCGCGGTCCAGCGCATGTGGCTGCGCTCTCGCACCTTGTTGAAGTCCTGGACTGCGGCGAAGCGGATGCGATCGGTCTCGTGGATGCCGGCAGAGTGTACGATCCAACCATGGCAGAAGATCACGTCACCGGCTTTGCCCGTGAATTCAAGTGGTTGAATGTTCGTCTTGATGTGGTCCATCACTTCCGCCGACCGTTCCGTCGCTACCCAGTTGATGGCTTGGGCGGATGTCGGATAGAGGAGCTGCGGCGAGGTCGGATAGATCGTGAAGCCGCCGGAGTCGGGCGGCACGTCCTCCAGGTACGTGACCGCCGACAGCTCCGTCATGCTCTGGTCCATGTGCGGGCCGAGTCTCGACGCGGGCGCTTCGGGATCCCGGGGAAACACCGCGTAGATGCCGCGGTTGCGGCGCGGCCGCTTGACGGGGCCGCCCAGCAGGGCCTCCAGCATGTAGAGCATGCGCGGATGCGCGGAGGTGGCGGCAACGAACGCCGGGTCGTGGCCGATGCCGTGCCAGCGCCAGACATCGTTGCTCATGTCCCGGGTCAGCTTGTACGGAAGGCGTCCAACTCGTTCGCCTACGGTTGCGCCGGGGCGCTCGTCCTCCGGCGATGGCCAAGCACCGCCGCCCATCCAGTTGCTGGCCAGACCCCACCGATTCTCCTTGGGCCAGTGTTCGCCGGGTGCCCGCCAACCGCCTTGATCCCGTGACAGCCCGGCCGCGGTCACGGGCGGCTGTTGCCACCAGAGATCGATGAACGGTTTGAAGGCACTCCTCGGAATCAGTCCGCGCTTGACGACGAATCCCTGGGTTCTGAACTGCTCGATCTCGGCGGGGCTCAACCCCAGCCGGTCGGCGCCGGGCGGGTCGTGGTCGGGCGTGATCGGCACCGCCCGCAGAGCGGGCGGCGACTCGGTCGACAGAGCCATCTCTGGATCTTTCGGCGGCGGTGCCCGATCGACCATCGGTACTCCGTCTACTTCATCCGGTAGCGGATGGGCAGGCTTTTCAGACCGCCGACGAACGTGGAGCGCGTGTACGCGGGCTCGCCGTTCAGTTCGAGGCGGTCGACGCGATTGAGAAGTTCCCGATACAGCGCCGCCAACTCCATCCTCGCCAGGTGCTGGCCGAGGCAGACATGGGGTCCGTAGCCGAACGCCAGATGGTTGGCGCGCCGGTCGACGCGGAACGAGAAGGGGTCCTCGAACACGGCCTCGTCGCGGTTCGCCGATACGTACCACAACGCGCAGGCCTGGCCCTTCGCGACATCGACGCCGCCGACGCGGCAATCGTCCGTGGCAGTCCGCATGAACTGCCGGACCGGGGTTACCCAACGGATGATCTCGTCGATCGCGGATCCCATGTGGCGATCGGGATCACCGCGCAGCTTGGCCAGCTCGCCGGGATTCTCGATAAGCGCCAGCAGTCCGCCGGCTGCGGAGGAACTCGTGGTGTCGTGGCCGGCGGTGGCGATGATGATGTAGTAGCCGTTGGTTTCGAGCTCGGGCACGGGCTCGCCGTCGATGCGGGCATTCGCGATCAAGCTCGCGACGTCGTCCGTCGGCTTGGCACGGCGGTCGGCTGTCAATGATCGGAAGTACGCCTCGAAGTCGGCCACGACGTCCATTAGCGACTCGGGTTCGAAGGAACGTTGGACATCCGGATCGGCGCTCCCGAAAAGCTCCTGGGTCAGCTTCAGCATCTGCGGCTCGTCCTCGTCGGGAACGCCGAGGATCGACATGATCACGCGCAGCGGGTACCACATCGCCACATCCTTGACGAAGTCGCATTCGCCGCCGAGGTCCGCCAGACGGTTGACGTACTCCGTCGCCAACTCGGCGATCCGGCCCTCGAGCCGGCGCAGGTTGGATCCCATGAACCAGCGTTGGGTGAGCGCCCGGTAGCGCGTGTGGTCCGGATCGTCCATGGTCACCAGGGAGCGGACGAGGTGGCGTCGGCCGGCGAGGTAGCGTGTCATGGCCTCGAGGATCTTCCCGGAGAGGATGGGCCGCGGATCGTTGATAAAGAGCTTCTTGTCGCTCTCGATGGCCTTGATGTCGGCATGCCGCGTGACGGAGTAGAACGGGTCGAAACCGTTGGGCGACATCCATCGAACGGGGTCGTTGTCGCGCAGCCACGCGAACTGGGCATGTACCCACGCTTCGTCCGCCCAGCGCCTCGTGCTGACGAGTGCGTCGTCGAGGTCGGGCGATCCGGTGACGACGTCAAGAGTCATGGGACACCTCCACGGGGGGGAGCCGGCCCGAGGCATACTCCGGGCTGACCGGGAACGTGAGCCGCACCGGGTAACGACCTCCTTGCCTCGCACGCTCCCGCGCAACGGTCTGCTGCATGCCGTCCCACTCCGACCACATGTCGCATAGGTGATCGATGGTCATCCGGTACGGGTTGTAGCTCTCGTAGTCGAACTGGACCGCCATCGCATCCGCGAGGCGGTCGTTCTGGTCGCGGGTTCCGTGAAGCCACCGGGGGTCCCCCTCGTAGGGGTTGTTGGGCCGGAAACGGCGCACCCGGAAGAACGCCCCGTAGCGCGTGTGGCGCGAGTGGTTGGCGGTGCCGGCGTGCGGCAAGCCGTGGAGCGCGACGAACGCGTCGCCTTCCTCGAGAACCACCGGCGTGATCCAGGTATAGGGCTTGCCGCGACTGTCGCGCCAACCCTCGATGTCGACGAAACCGCCGTGGCGGGCCTGGGGCGGCTGCAGCAGCGGGGCGGGCATTCCCATCCGGGGCGTGCCGCTTGCGACGGATGCGGGGTCCACGCGCGGCCAGCCCGGACCCTCGTAGCCTATGGGGCCGCCGGCGCCGCGCTGCATCCGGAAGAACTGCTCCATGTCGTGGTGGAAGCCGCACCGCACGCCCGTTTGCCCGCAGCCCATCTGCGTCTGATCACTGAAGGCGATACCGACGAACGCTGTGAACGTGCCGAGCGTGAGCGTTCGCTCCGGGTCCATGTAGAACGGCGTTCCCATCGGGTTCTGGACCGTGTGGTCGAGGTGGCTCATGTAGCGGTGCATC
>JAPOYW010000152.1 GCA_026706425.1 Gammaproteobacteria bacterium | reverse complement strand
TCCGATTCCGACCCGTGCCGAGGTCACCGATGTGGCCAACGCGGTGTACGAGGGTGCGGACGCCATCATGTTGTCCGGCGAAACCAGCATCGGCGCGTATCCGTACCGTTGCGTCGAGCAACTCGCCAACATCGCCCAGGCGAGCGAGCGTCAACGCGGCTTTTCGCTGCACGAGTCGCTAGCCAACGACACCGCCAAGCAGCACCTCGCCACCTCCGCGGCACGGCTTGCCGAAGCGATCCACGCGGCCGGCATCGTGGTCATCACGCGACGAGGCATAACCGCCGACCTCATGACCAACTGCCATCCGGACCAGGTACCGATCTTCGCGTTCACGAATACCAGCCAGACCCGGCGCCGGCTCATGCTGAACCGGGGCGTTTTCGCCTATCGCACCTCGTTCAGCAACGACCCCGAAAAGACGATCCAGACCGCCTTCGCGGTCCTTCGGGAGCGCGAGGGCATCGGCCCGGACGAGTCCGTCGTGGTGATTTCCGACGTGCTGGCCGAGAAGGCCGTGGACGCGATTCAACTGCGCAAGGTGGGCGCAGATTAGCTCTTGGCGATGCTCGGATACTAACTCGGGGGCATCATCGCGGACAGATCCGCGACCCGGATTCGCGCGATCTCTCCGGTCACGCCGCCTAGGTTGGCGAGTTCGGCCACGCAGTCCCGCACGACGGTTTCGGGCGCCTCGTCGGTGACGATGATTATCGGCACCCAAGGCTCGTCACCGGTTCGAATGGCCTGGGGACGCTGGATCACCGCCTCGATCGATACCTCGTGCCGGCTCAGCACATCCGCCACTTCCGCGAACACGCCGGGCTGGTCGATGGCCGGAATCTTCAGGTAGTGCGCACAGACCACGCCGCCGATCCCGAGCCCTGGCAGTCGTCGTTTGGCCGCTCGAGGCACGGGCAAGGTGCCGCGCGCCAACTCGACAAGGTCGGCGACGACCGCCGACGCGGTGGGCATGCCGCCGGCTCCGGGACCGACGTACAGCGTGGGGCCCACTGCATCGCCATGCGCCATCACCGCGTTCATCACGTCCGACACCTTTGAGATTAGAACCGACTCCGGCACCAACGCCGGGTGGACACGCGCTTCGACTCCGTCGTCGTGCAAACGCGCAAGTCCTAAGTGCTTGATCGAGAAGCCGAGTTCCCGCGCGTAGCGAATGTCCTCGATGTCTATGCCCGAGATGCCCTCGACGTGCACGCCGTCGAAGTCGATGGTCGCGTCGAAGGCGAGTGCCGCGAGGATCGCGAGCTTCTGGGCGGCGTCGATTCCCTCCACGTCGAAAGTCGGGTCCGCTTCGGCGTAGCCCAACCGCTGGGCTTCGGCAAGGGCCGCCGCGAAATCCTGCCCTTCCTCCTCCATCGCGGTGAGAATGTAGTTGGACGTTCCGTTGACGATGCCGGCAATGGCATCGAGACGGTTTGCGGCGAGTCCGGTGCGCAGGGCGTTGACGATTGGAATACCGCCTGCCACGGACGCTTCGAAACCCACCGAGACCCCGCGTCGGTTTGCCGCTGCGAATATCTCGTCGCCGTGTGCCGCCAGCAGTGCCTTGTTGGCCGTGACGACGTGGCGACCGCCCCCTATTGCCGTGGCAACGACGGCCCTGGCCGCAGTCTCGCCACCGATCAGTTCCACCACCACGTCGACATCGCCGGTATCGAGCGAGGCGAGGTCCGTATCGAAGGTGGCCGATCCGAGGTCGACTTCCGGTTTGGGCGTTCGGCTCGCAACCCGGGTTAGATCAAGACGCCGGCCCGCTCGACGCTCGAACAACGCGGCGTTCTCGAGCAGCAAACGGGCAACGGTGCCGCCGACGGTGCCGAGCCCCGCCAGGCCGACTCTTAGGGGCGCCACGGATCAAAGCCCGAGCAATGCCGCCAGATCGTCGGGGGGAACATAGCCCGGAAGCAGCCGACCGTTCGTTAGCACGATCGCGGGCGTACCGGTGATGCCGACAAGTTGCCCCAGTTCGTAGTGCTCGCCCACCGGATGGCTCTCGCAGTACCTCTCGGGAATGCCCTCGCCCCGCTTGAGGGCCGTCAACGCCCCGCGGGAGTCGTCCGAGCACCATGCCGATACCATCTTGTCGTAGGTGGACGACCCGACGCCGGCGCGGGGGAACGCGAGATAGCGCACCTCGATCCCGAGGGCATGGTAATACGCCATTTGAGAATGCAGTTGGCGGCAGAAACCGCAGTCCGTGTCCGTAAAGACCAAGACGACCGCCTTGGCCCCGCCCTCAGGTGTGAAGGTAATGAGGTCCGTCCCATCGATGCTGTCGAATAGCTCCCGCCGTTCGGCGGACCGCTTTTGTTCCGTCAGGTTCACCAGACCGCCATCCCGGATCTCGTAGACGTTTCCAGCGATCAGGTAGCCCGCATCCTCCGTGACATAGAGCAGCCCGCCATCGGTCTCAACCTCGAACAGGCCGGGTACTTCCGACGGCGCAACCCCTTGCACGCCCAGGCCCAGATCCAGCATTTCGAGCCGGGCGGCGAGATCCGAGGCTCTCGTGTCTTCATCCGCCCAAGCCGGGGTCCATAGCAGGAATATCGCGCAGAACACCACCGCGCTCAACGCTCGTAGTCGATTGCAGACGTCGGTCAAAGGAACCTCCCGATCATTGGCCAGGCGAACCGCGGATTGTTGGACATCACCCGCGGGGATGGTGTTCCGCGTGCAACCGCTTCAGCCGGTCGCGTGCGACGTGAGTATAAATCTGGGTGGTCGACAAGTCTGCATGGCCGAGCATGAGCTGTACCGCGCGAAGGTCCGCCCCATGGTTCACGAGGTGGGTGGCGAAGGCATGGCGCAGGGTGTGCGGCGAGATCCCGCGATCAATCCCGGCGGCGGCGGCGTACCGCTTCACCATATGCCAAAAGGTCTGTCGGGTCATCGCTTGGCCCCGGTTGGAGACGAACAGCGCGGGGCTGGCGCGGCCCTTGAGAATCACCGGGCGGGCGGCGTCGAGATAGCGCTCGATCCAGTCGATGGCAGTCTCGCCCAAAGGCACGAGGCGCTCCTTGCCGCCCTTGCCCACCACTTGCACCGTTCCACGACGCAGGTTCAGGGCCGAGAGGGTGAGCGAAACCAGCTCAGACACGCGCAGGCCCGTCGCGTAGAGGATCTCCAGCATCGCGCGGTCACGGAACCCGGCGGGCTCGTTCTCCGGATCGTCGCTCCTCGGCGCCGCGAGCAGCCGTTCGACCTCGTCCTCCGACAGCGACCCGGGCAGGGGTCGCCCGAGCACGGGGCGGCTTAAGTTCGCGGTTGGGTCGACGGCAATCGTTCCCGTGTCGACGGCACGTTGATAGAACCCCCGGGCAGCCGATAGGAATCGGGCCACACTGCGCGGCGAGCGTCGTTCCGCGAGCCTTGCGGCGAGGTAGTCCTGGAGGTCGCATTCCCGGGCGGATGCGAGGTCGCGCTGGAGCCACCTGGCAAACGCCTCCAAGTCGCGTCGGTAGCCCGCCAACGTGGCACGGCTCAAACCCCTCTGCATCCACAGGTGATCCAAATGGGCGTCGATTGCACCACTATGGATCGTTTGTTGGCTCGTTTGCGGCGGGCGTGATCCGGGCATGACCGTGTGTAGGTGCGCGCAGCAGTCACCGTGGAGTATACAACTCCTTGAAAAACCACAGGAACTCGAGGTGAGCGTGACGTCTTGGCGCGCTTGGCACGATCTCTGCTTCCAAGGCAGTCGAGTCCGACGAATTGCTCGTCGTGCCATCGAGCCGATTGAGCTGTAGGACCGTTCGGCGACCGGTCGCCTCTCCCGGTGCTGAACAATCGCCAGCTTGTCGGGCGGGTCATTCGCCCCTTCGAACCGACCCCTCCGGCAAGCTGGTTGTTTTCTCCGTTCCCTAGACCTTCTCGCGAATCCGCGCCGCCCTGCCGCGCCGTTCGCGCAGGTAGTAGAGCTTGGCCTTGCGCACGTCGCCGCGCCGCTTGACGCCTATCGATGCGATCAACGGGCTGTGTGTCTGGAAGGTCCGCTCCACGCCGACGCCATGGGACATTTTTCGTACCGTAAACGCCGAGTTCAGGCCACGGTTGCGCTTGCCGATGACCACGCCTTCGAACGCCTGCAGCCGCTCCCGGGACCCTTCGCGGACCCGCACCTGCACGACGACCGTGTCGCCCGGCGCGAAGTCCGGGATGTCCGTCTTCACCTGCGCCGATTCCAATTCCTCGATGATCTTGTTCCGGTGCATGTCGTCTCCTCGTCCAAGCGAGCTATTCCTGTATCTCGATGTCGTTTTCGCGGCTGTCGCGGATGTAGGTTTCCAGTAGCTGCCGGTCACCGGCGCTCAACTCCCGATCCAGCAACGCGCCCGGCCGGCGCCGCCAGGTTCTGCCCAACGCCTCCCGTCGCCGCCACTTGGCGACTGCCCCATGGTCCCCCGAGAGGAGTACCGCAGGTGCCCGGTTCCCGCCGTCGACTTCGGGACGCGTATAGTGGGGATAGTCGAGCAATCCGTCCACATGCGATTCGGCGATCATCGAGTCCGGATTGCCAAGTACCCCGGGTAGAAGACGGGCCACGGCGTCGAGGACGACCAAGGCGGCCAACTCGCCACCCGAAATCACGTAGTCCCCGATCGACAGCTCGCGATCGACGTGGCTTGCCGCGAATCGTTCATCGACACCTTCGTACCGAGCGGCCACCAGGACCAAGCCCGGCAACCCGGCCAACTCGTCCGCCAGGCTCTGGTCGAAGCGCTCCCCCTGGGGGCTCAGCAAGACCACCGGCGATCCCTCGGGAACGACCGTTCGGGCATCACGC
>JAPOYW010000622.1 GCA_026706425.1 Gammaproteobacteria bacterium | reverse complement strand
ATCTGCGTCACTTCGATGATGGGTTCGATGGATGACCGCACCCTGGCGTACTCGCTCGTTAGCGGCTCGCCCTCGTAGCTGACGGTGCTGAACATGCTGCCGCGGCTCAAGTTGCTGTTGTGGGGAATGGAGATGACATCGCCGCCGGTTCTCTTCCGGTAGTTCTCGAGGTAGGCCCAGAGGTCCTCCGGGTTGCGACTGTCCCAGGAGGAGAAGGGTCTGGCCTGCAAGGTATGTGCGGGTCCGCCGGCGAACATCACGTTGCGGTGCAGCATGGGCGAGCCGCTGCTGTATTCGTACCCGACGAAGGTCGTGAACCGGCCGGGATCGTTGTGCTTCTCGGCGATGGCGACAACGCTCGCCCAGATGTGTCGTATGAAGTCCTCGTCGACGCCGAAGTCGCCGCCCTTCGCGCCCTTGGCGTTCATCAGCGCAGTGTCGCCGACTTTGAACTCTTGAAGGCTCTTCGACTTGAGGACATCGGATAGCGCGGGTGCGCTGGCCAACAACTTGAACATCCTCTGACCGTCCTCGGATTCCAGGAATCCCGGATCACCGGCCGCCAACCTTGGCAGAACACCCATGTTCTCGGCGTGATCGGACACCATGAGGAAGTCGAGGGGACGACGCAGCCGCACCTCGTCGCCGCCTGTGGCACGAATGGTCTCGCCCTTGGCGAACCGGTAGGCCTGGTCGGGCGTAACCAAAGCACCCATTGAGAAGGCGTCGGCCGACAGGTGGGTGTGCAGGTGGGTATCGCCCCAGTAGACTTGGTCGGGGTAGTCATGCTTTACCGGCCCAGAGTAAGGCTCCGCAGCAGTGGTGCCAGCGAGGAGTGCCAAAACTAGAGCAAGGAAGGAACGCATCGTTCGCCTTTGTTGAGCGGCAAGCAACGAGCCTACAGCAAAAAAACGCACCGGGGGCCGTAGCCCGCGGTGCGCTGTCAGTTTCGCGTTAAGCGATCTAGTCGTTGTTGTTTTGCCAGCTAATCTGGATGCCGAATTCTCGCGGTTCGACAATGGTCCCAAAGGGGCTGGGGATACCTTCCCGGGGCGACCACATGTGCAGCGCAGCCTGGTCAAGCGCATTCTGCACATAGCCGGTAACCTTCAACGAGGAATCGGGCGACTGCCAGTTGGCCCTCAGGTCCCACCGCGTGTACTCGGACACGGCGTACGCCTCGATGTTGCCGTGTTCCACGTACTTCTTGCTGCGGTAGTTCATGATCGTCAGCAGTTCGAGACTGCCCCAGTCCGCAGCGATCGGTACATCGTAGGCCAGCGTCAACGAGGTCTTGTGCTTGGGCGAGTTCGGCAACTGCTTGCCATCGAACTCGATCTCGATTCCAGTGCCCCAATAACGATGAACCTGGGTTTGGCCATTGGCGTCCGTGTACTCGTAGAACTGCCACCCGGGACTCACGCCGGGAAGCCCAAAGGGGTAAATCGAAAGGTAGGGGCCGATGTTGGTATCCAGGTAGTTGTAGAACCCGCGCAGCGAGAATCGATCGGTCATCCTCCATGCGCCTTGTAGTTCGACGACGGCGATCGTCGTCCCCTCGATCGCGTTTGTCGCTCGCCTCGTCACTCCGCCAAGCGGATCAGCCGCGATTTCCGCTTCGGTCTTGAAGCGGCCAGCGACTACCCAGTAACTGGAAAAGTCCTGGTAGAACACCGTCGAGGACAACTGTACCGATCCGTCGAAGTAAAGCCCCTTCGCGCCGATTTCGTAGTTGGTCACCTCCTCGGCTTCGAAGAAGAAGGGCGGCTCGGTGATGCCCCACGCCCCCTTGGACCCACCGGGACGATAGCCGGCGGAGAGGCGTGCGTAGATCATGACCTCGTCATTGGGACGATACTGCGCACCGAGGTTCCAGGTCGTGTCGCTCCACGTCTCTTCGGCTTTGCCGGGAAAAATCTCGCCGTCGCGCACGGTGACCTGGACGAACGCAATCGCATCTGCGCAGGTGGATGTGTGGTTGCACGGCGAGAGGTCCACACCGGAACGACCGAAGGCGACGCCGTTGGCAGCCTGGTTGATTCCCTTCTTGTCGTTGTCGTGGCGTACACCCCCGAACAACGTCCACGTCTCGTTCAGCATGTACTCGCCGTTGAAGTAGACCCCGATGGACTCCAATTCGTGCGATGACATGTGTCCGGTCCGTTGGCCGTTCAGATTCGAAGTGAAGTTCGCGATGCCGGAGTGCGCGAAGTTCACGAGTTCCGGGTCACCGGGACAGGCGTACAGGCGTTGCAGTGTCGCGGCCCGAGCCTTGGCTTCGGGGTCGGTATAGACGTCGCGAAATAGCCAGTTCCGGCCGCCGCTCGAGCTGCCCCCGGGCCCATACAGGGACTCGAGCACCGCCCTGCAGGCGGCCGAGCTATCCGTATACAACCAGTCGTTGGCGGGCGCGCCCCGGGTGCCCGTACTGAAGTCCAGACTTCTGTAGTTGCTCGGCTCGTCGCCTTCCATGGTGGTAACGCCCAGCGTGAAATTGAACGGGCCTTCATAGTGCGAGGTTAGCGTCACTTCATGGCTGGACTGCTCGGATGAGAAGATGTAGTTGACGCGGTTGTCGATGAACGAGCCGTTTCCGCCACCATCCAAGGCGCAGTAGCGGCTGGTCTGGCCTGCCTGCAGCATGCCGCCCAACACCTTCGGGTGATTGGGCGGGCAAACCCCGCCACCCTCGCGGGGTAGCTGGTCGCCGTCGTTCAGGTTGTCGTTGACGATGTCGTGATAGCCGAACTTGTAGGTCACATCGAGGTTGTCGGTCAGGGCGAATACGGCTTCCAACGAGGTGTTCTCCGCGAAGCTGTCCTGCCTGATCGGTGCGTTGAACGCCACCTTCCACTGCAACTCGTCGGGGTCGCAGATGATGCCGAACTCGTCGCGTGTGCCATCGTTGTTGATGTTCGAACAGTTGGCGACCGATGGCGCCGCCTCGGCACCGAAGAATGGATTCGTCTGCGGTATCTCCTCCCCGGTGATGCGGTCCGTCCAGATGGCGGGGTTGCCGTTTCGATCCAGCAGGAACTCGTTGACCGAGTCGCGGGCGCCCAATGGCAACGAAGCCCAGGGCGTGCCGTTGTCCGTCTGCTTGGAATAGCGGGCGGTAATGTCCCAGCGGTCGTTCTTCCAGCGCAGGCTGGGCCTTAAGAGCAGTCGATCGTACTCGCCGGCATCGCGGGCTTCGGCGCCGTCGTAGACGTTCTCGATCATCCCGTCGCCGGTATAGGTCTCGAGTCCGAGGCGATAGCTGAACCCGGAATCCGCGATCGGTCCGCCGAAGGCGACCTGCAGGCGCTGCGTCGAGATGTCGGTGATCTCCGCGCTCATGCGCATGTCCCAGTCGTCCGTCGGCTTGCGCGACCATAGACTGATGGCGCCGGCGATCGCCGCCTTGCCACCGGTCGTGCCCTGCGGCCCTCGCGCCACCTCGACCCGCTCCATGTCGAACATGCTGTCGGTCGAATAGCTCTGGTCCGTGTATACGCCGTCGACGTAGAAGGCGACGGAGGTATCCTGGAAGAAGTTGATGGCCCGGTCGTTGCCGACACCGCGCATGTCGTAGTGGCCGTCCTCGTTCTTGCCGGCGCCCTGGCTCCGGTTGCCTTTCTGAAGACCCGGGACGAGAACCTCCAGGTCATCGGCGTTCTGCATGCCCAGTTTCTGGATCAACTCCACGTTGAAGCCGGTGACCGTCATGGCCCGGTCGAGCACGTTGGTCTCCCCCCGTTCGCCCGTGACCACGACCTCTTCGATGTAGCCGCCGCCTTCTTCCTCGGCGTCGGATTCGGTCTCGTCCTGCGAGTAGGCCGGCAAGCCGACTAGGGCCAGTGCGAACCCTAACGACGCCGTCGATGCGAGAATCTGCAGACTCCTCATGGTTTCTCTCCGTGTAGGCGTTCCCCAAAATCGCCCTTACCCGTCTAACGAAACGGCAACTTCACGGAGTTCGGCGCGTAACCGGCGGATTCGCCAATGTCCATGCCGGCATAGCGCTTCTCTCGCCCCCCTGCCACGACACGCGATTCCGCTCGCAAGGCAGGAGCCACCGTAAGGGTAGACGGATGCATGGACTAAGGCTTGGTTTAGAGAAACACACACGCCAAGTCAAGGGCTGTCTCGACGCGACTGAACTTGAGAGTTCACCCAGAATGACGAGACGTCGTTCCGCGGCGGATGCAGGTCATGCTCGCGTTCACGGGAGCGCCACGGCAGCGCCCGCGTCCCGAAGCTAAGCGTTCGCGACTGCCTTGTGCGCTGCCAACGTCCGCTGCGCCAGTTCGGTCATGCTGACTTCCTGGAACCCGATCACCTTGGGCTTGATGGTGTCGTTCAACGGTGGCACCAGGGAGGAATTCAGCACAATGGCCCCGTTGGCGGCGCCCACGATGGAACCGCAGGTGGCGCCATTGCAGTCCGTGTCCCAGCCGCCCTCCACGGACCGGCAGGTCGAGGCGTGGAAGTCCATTTGGCCAAAGATCATGGCGCCGATCACGACCAGGGCGTTGTTGACGGTATGGACGCCGCTGAGGTTCCCGTAGTGGTCTTCGACCCAGTCCATGTAGCCGTCGAAACCCTCGCACCTCGGCACCTGCGCCAATGCGGCCCGGCAAGCCTCGGCGAGTCGACAGTTGTGCGGGATCTCCGAGAGGCCGATGTTGACCAACTCGATGGGATTTCGGACCACGAAAGCGGCAGCGATGATGGCGGCGAACATCATCTCGCCGTAGATACCGTTGGCCCGGTGCGTCCAGCAGGCATCCCGGAATGCGAATTCCGCAGCCAGTTCGGGATTGCCGGCCGAGGCGTAGCCCCAGCCGTCGGCCCGGATCTGGGCA